>NZ_BAAALD010000006.1:15232-177675 GCF_039528095.1 Kitasatospora arboriphila | reverse complement strand
CCGCCGTGACCATCCGCGCGACCACCGCCGCCGGCGACATCACCGCCCGCAGCCTCTGACCACCGCCGCACGGCCGACCGGACCGTGGGAGGTGCGCGCAGCCGCACCTCCCACGGCGCCACGGCCGCGGACAGTACCCGGCACGCTCCGACACGAGACGAGGAAACGACCATGAGTGAATCCCTGCGCACCGCCGAGAACGCCACCGGACAGGACCGTCCCGACCTGCAGAAGGCCGTCGAGGACTTCGTCGACGCCGGGTTCGCCGGGGTGCAGATGCGCGTCCACGACGAGCGGGGTGCGTGGGCCGGCACCGCCGGAGTGCGCAAGCTCGGCGAGGCGGCGGCGCCGCCGCCGGACGGACGGTTCTGGATCGGCAGCACCACCAAGACCTTCGTCGCGACCCTGGTGCTGCAGCTGGTCGCCGACCGGGCGATCGGGCTGGACGACCCGGTGGCCGACCACCTGCCCGAGCTCGGGCTGGACGGGCGGATCACCGTGCGGATGCTGCTCCGGCACACCAGCGGGCTGGCCAGCTACACCGGCGACCTCGACCCCGACGGGACCTTCGTGCCGGGCATCCCGGCGGCGGGCAAGCCGTGGGTGGACGACCGGTTCCACAGCTACCGGCCGGAGGAACTCGTCCGGTTCGCCCTCGCGAAGCCGGCCCGGTTCGAGCCCGGGGCCGACCAGAGCTACTCCAACACCAACTACACCCTCGCCGTGCTGCTGATCGAGAAGGCCGCCGGCCGGTCGTACGCCGAGCAGATGCGGCTGCGGATCCTGCAGCCGCTCGGGCTCCGGGACACCGCGGTGCCCGGGGACTCGCCGGAGCTGCCCGCACCGCACGCCCACGGCTACTACCGCTACCAGGACGGCGACCAGTGGAAGGTCGTCGACGTCACCCGCCAGAACCTCACCCTCCTGACCGGGGCCGGCGACATGATCTCCACCACCCGGGACCTCCACACCTTCTTCTCCTCACTGCTGGGCGGCGCGCTCCTGCCCGCCCCGCTGCTGGCCGAGATGCGCACCCCGCACGGCATGCTCGGCTACGGCCTCGGCCTGTTCGTGCAGGACCTCGGCCCGGACGGCGGCACCGTCGTCCACCACAACGGCGGCGCCCCCGGCGGCTACGGCGCACTGATGATCGCCAGCCCCGACGGCAGCCGGACCCTCACCGCGGGGCTGACCACCGGCGACGCCGACGTCGACCCGGCACGGGCGTTCCCCGAGGCGCTGGACCGGCTCATCAGGGCCGTGTTCGGCAACGGCCGGACCACGGGCTGACGACGCCGAACCGGATCCGGCCCGGGTGGCGGGGTCGGCAGGGTCGGGCCGGGCCTAGGGGTGCCGTTCGGGGTGCCGTTCATCCCTGCCATGTCAGGCCGTTCATCTGTCAGAATCGACCGGCCGGCAACCAGGGACGAGGAGGGCCGCGTGGGCGGTGACGAGGTGCGGTCGAGGATTCCGCAGCTGCGGCTGGACGAGCTGCTGGAGGAACTCCAGGCCCGGATCGACGCCGCCCGGGGTACCCGGGACCGGGTGCACAGCCTGCTGGAGGCCGTGCTGTCGGTGGGCCGGGAGCTGGACCTGACCCAGGTGCTGCGCCGGATCGTCGAGGCCGCCGCCTTGCTGGTGGACGCCCGCTACGCTGCACTCGGTGTGATCGGCCCCGACGGCGAGACGCTGTCGCAGTTCCTCACGGTGGGACTGTCGGAGGAGGAGATCGCCCGGATCGGCCCCTACCCGACCGGCAAGGGGCTGCTCGGCGAGCTGATCCGCCGTCCCGAGGCGCTGCGCCTGCGCGACCTGTCGGAGCACCCGGCGTCCTTCGGCTGTCCCGCGCACCACCCGGTGATGCGGACCTTCCTCGGGGTGCCGGTGCGGGTGCGCGACGAGGTGTTCGGCAACCTCTACCTCACGGACAAGCGCGGCGGGGAGGAGTTCGACGCCGACGACGAGTCGGTGATCGCGACCCTCGCCGTGGCGGCGGGCGTGGCGATCGACAACGCCCGGCTCTATGAGGAGGCGCAGCGCCAGCAGCGCTGGCTGAGCGCGAGCGCGGAGATCACCCGCACGCTGCTGTCGGGGAGCTCCCGGTCCGAGGTGGTCGGGCTGATCGCCCAGCGCGCGCGGGAGATCACCGGCGCCGAGCTGGCGGACGTCTCGGTGCCGGTGGCGGGGACCGGATCGCTGCGGGTGGAGCTGGCGCTGGGCGGCGACGGTGCCGCACGGCTCGGCCTCGTCGTCCCGGCGGAGGGCACGCTCTCGGGCGCGGCCGTCGCGAAGGCCGAGCCGGTGACCAGCCCCGACCTCGCCAACGACCCGCGGCTGTCCGCCGGCCCGCGGCGCTTCCAGGGACTCGGCGCGGCGGTGGCCGTTCCGCTGGGCCGGGCCGGCAGCGAGAGCGAGGGCGTGCTGCTGCTCGCCCGGCGGCCCGGCGAACCGCCCTTCACCGAGCGGGAGATCGGCCCGCTGCTGGGCTTCGCCGACCAGGCCGCGCTGGCCCTGGAGCTGGGGGAGCGGCGCCGGGACGCCGAACAGCTGGCGATGCTGGAGGACCGCGACCGGATCGCCCGGGACCTGCACGACCTGGCGATCCAGCGGCTGTTCGCCACCGGCATGACGCTGCAGAGCGCCGCCCGGCTGATCGACCACGCCGGGGCGTCCGACCGGGTGCTCCGGGCGGTCGGCGACCTGGACGAGACCATCAAGATCATCCGGTCGACCATCTTCGGCCTGCGGGCCCGGGAGGACGAGGCCGGGCGCGGGCTGCGGGCCCGGGTGGTCCGGGCGGTCGAAGAGGCGCAGGCCACCCTCGGATTCGCGCCCCGGCTGAGCATGGAGGGCCTGCTCGACACCGACGTCCCGGGGGAGGTCGCCGACCACGTGGTGGCGGTGCTGGCCGAGGCCCTGAGCAACGCCGCCCGGCACGCCCGGGCAGACCGGGTGGAGGTGTCGCTCCGCGCCACCGGCCAGCAGGTGGTGCTCGCCGTGCTGGACGACGGCGTCGGCATCCCCGAGCAGGGACGGCGCAGCGGCCTGCGGAACATGGCCGAACGCGCCGAGGGCCTCGGCGGGCTGCTCGAACTGTCGAGCCCGGCGGACGGCGGGACCCGGCTCGTCTGGTCGGCCCCGCTGGGACGCTGAGCCCACCGGTCCGATGCTCGCCGGCGGGAGCGGCCACCGGTGTCGTGTCAGGGCGGAAGGGGCGTCACGTCGGCGAGGAGGCGTCCGGTCACCAGTTCGGAGCGGATGCGGACGGTGACCCGGTCGGCGGGCCAGGGGTGCGACCCGGCCACGGCCCCGGGGCCGGTCACCTCGGCCCTGCCGAGGATGGTGACGCTCCAGCCACTGCCGTCCGCCTCGCTCACCTGGTCGGCCTGGAAGGCGACCAGCGCGTCCGCCACGGCCCGGAGGAACTCCGACCCGGCGGGGGCGGGCACGAGCACGCTGCCGTCGAGCCGGTACCTGACCGGCAGGACGGCGGGCAGTGCGCCGACGGTGTAGACGACGCGCCCGATCGACGACGTGGCCAGGAGACGCAGGGAGTGCCACTCGCCCAGCGGTGCGGTGTCAGGGGTCATGACACCGATGGTCGCCCGGGACCGCCGCGCGGGGCAGGGGCCTTCGGCCCCGGTCGGACGGCCGGGCGGCCCGCCGCCGGGCCCGGTCGTCAGCGGCCGGTCCGCCCGGCCGCCCGGTCGTGGGAGGCCAGGGCCTGGGTGGCGATGACGGCGGCCTGGACGCGGCGCTCGACGCCGAGCTTGGCCAGCAGCCGGGAGATGTGGTTCTTGACGGTCTTCTCCGCCAGGTAGAGGCGCTCGCCGATCTGCCGGTTGGTGAGCCCCTCGCCGATCAGCGCGAGGATCTCCCGCTCCCGGTCCGTGAGAGCGGGCATGTCGGAGGCCGGCGGGGCGGTGTCGCCGCGCAGGCGGGCCATCAGGCGGGTGGTGGCACCGGGGTCGAGCATGGACTGGCCGGCGGCGACCGTGCGGACGGCCGAGACCAGGTCGGTGCCGGTGATCTGCTTGAGGACGTAGCCGGAGGCGCCGGCCATGATCGAGTCCAGCAGCGCCTCCTCGTCGTCGAAGGAGGTCAGGATGAGGCACGCCAGCTCCGGCATCTTCGAGCGCAGTTCGCGGCAGACGGTCACGCCGTCGCCGTCGGGCAGCCGCATGTCCAGGACCGCGACGTCGGGGCGCAGCGCCGGCACGCGGGCCAGGGCCTGTTCGACGCTGGCGGCCTCGCCGATGACCGTGAGGTCGGGCTCGGAGTCCAGCAGGTCGTGCACGCCGCGCCGGACGACCTCGTGGTCGTCGAGGAGGAACACCGTGATCGGGGTGCCCGCCTGGGCCTCCGTACTGCCCGTCATCGCGTCTCCGTAACTCTCGGACCCGCCGTCGGGGCAGCGGGTGGGACCGTCGGCAGTGTGCCGGGGGCTCCCGGAGGACACCGGGGCCGGGCGGCCCCGGCAACCCCGGCAACGGACCCCATTATGCGCCCCGGTGACGGCGTGTCCGGGCGGCCCTGCCCGGGGAGGTGCCCGCTCGGACGTGACGGGTGTCGCCGGCCCCCCCGGTGGCGCCGAGCCGTGCGGGTGCGGGCTGATCGCTCCGGGCTGCAGGGCACCGGCAGGACACGGAAACGCCGAACCGGGAACAGCGATCGGGCCGTTCCCGGTTCCTGCCGGAACCGCCGCCGGCCGCGCTCCGCGGTGCGGCCGGCGGACGAGGCGGCGCGGCTCAGGCGAGCGCGGTCCGCAGGGCCGCGAGCACGGTCGCCGGCTCGGCCAGAGCGTGGTGCACCGGTGGCACCGGCAGGTCGAGTCCCAGCAGCTGGTGGACGGCGTGCATGGCGCCGCGCACCGAGTACTCGACGGTGAAGACGACGTCCTCCGGAATCTCGACGTACTGGCCGAGGAAGGCGAAGTTCCGTGCGCCGTGCGGGATCACCCTGGGCCGGTCGTGCGTCGAGCGGCGGGCGAACTGGCTGGTGATGTAGGGCATCATCACGGAGGTGATGGTGGTGGAGGCGCGCACCTCCTCCGCGATGTCGTCGAAGCCCAGCTGGCCGAGCAGTTCGGTGAGGATCTCCCGCCCGGTGCATGCGGCCATGGGCTTGCCGGTGAAGTCACCGGGAGCGTCCATGAACAGGCCGTACCCCCACAGGGTGAACACGCCCTCGGGCTGGCCGTCGAAGTGCGGCTGGCGGGGGACGACGATCGACATCAGCCACGGCGAGTCCTTGAAGGTCATCAGCGCACCGGTGCCCGGGGCGTTGCCGCTGTATTCCTCGATCCGCTTGAGCAGGGCGGGGCTGCGCATGGTGAGGGTGAACGACTCCCATGCGGCCTCGGCGACGCTGCCGTTGAAGACCGACGGCCGGCCGAAGTCGGGCGCCTTCAGGGCCAGCGTCTCCCACAGCGTCCAGCTGCCGTCGCGCTTGTCGCGGACGAGCTCCGGGACGGTGTCGTCCCCGCCGAAGGAGGCGTCGGCGGTCATCGAACCGAGCGTGATGAACGCCAGGTCCAGCTCGGCGAGCTCGACGGTCTCCGGGCCGCTCGCCCGCCGCAGGTGGAGGCGCCCGGCGCGGCGGATGCCGTCCCTCTCGGTGAAGTCGACGTCGGTGACGGTCACGCCCTGCTCGATCCGCACGCCGCGCTCCAGCAGCCACTTGGTGAGCGGCCGCACGACGGAGTCGTACTGGTTGAACCGGGTGCGACGGACGCCCGCCAGGGTGTGGATGCGCGGGAACTCCTGGAGGAAGCGCAGGAAGTAGCGCTTGAGCTCGATTGCGCTGTGCCAGTTCTGGAAGGCGAAGGTCGTCCGCCACATCGCCCAGAAGTTGGTGGCGAAGAAGTGTTCGGAGAAGAACTCGTCGATCCGCCGGGCGCCGATCGCCGACTCGGGTGTGACCAGCAGGCGGGCCAGTTCCAGCCGGTCGCGGGCGTCGAGGCCGAGCCGCGACGCGTCGACGATCCGGTGGTCGCGGTCGATCAGCCGGGCTCTGGCGTCCGTCGGCACCGCCCGGTTGAAGTCGGCGACCTCCTGGCGGACGGAGACGTTCGGATCGTCCAGGGTCGGGATCGATTCCAGGAGGTTCCACAGGCACGTGTACGCCTCGTCCTCCAGCATCCGCCCGCCGCGGGTCACGTACGCCCCGTCCGGCGCCTTCCGCCCGTCGAGCGAGCCGCCGGCGAGGGGCATCTGCTCCAGGATGCGGATGTTCTCACCGGGGACGCCGCCGTCCCGGATCAGGAAGGCTGCTGCTGCCAGGGCGGCGATCCCGCCGCCGACCAGATACGCCTTGGTGGTGCGTCCGCTGTCGATCATGCCTCGTCCCGGTCGTCGTGGAGTGCGCCTGCGCCGTCGGCAGGCGCCGTCCAGCCTGGTCGCTGCGCGACCGCCGCCGGCAGGGCCCTGCAGTCCCTCCGCGGGGGCCGCAGGTCCCGGTCGGGCGCGGCAGATCCGGGCCGGTGGGCCCTGTGATCGAGCGGTTGCACCGGGTGATGATGGGTGCGGGTCGCCCGCTCGACGGGGCCGCCCCCGGGCTCGGCCCGGAACGGAGGGGGGCGAGAGGAGACGATTCACCGTGGACCTTCCCGTCACCGTCGGCGTCGACGGATCCGAGGCCGGGACGGCGGCCGCCGACTGGGCCGCCCGTGAGGCGTTGCTGCGCGACCGGTCGCTGCGCGTCCTGCACGCCCTCCCGCTGATGCCCCATCTGCTCCCCGCCGGGGCCGTGGCCGTCCGACCGACGGGCGACCTGCTGCACGAGGTGGCCCACGTCCTGGCGGTACGTCACCCGGGGCTGCGGCTGCGCACCGAGCAGGCCCACGACACCGCCGCCCCGGCGCTCCTCGCGGCGGGCGAGGACGCGGACCTCCTGGTGCTCGGGGCGAGGGGGAGCGGCGGCTTCCCGGACCTGCGGGTCGGCTCGACCGCGCTGCAGGTCGTCGCCCGGACGGGCTGCCCCACGGTGGTGCTGCCGGTGGAGGCCGCCGGGTCGCATCCCCGCGAGTTCGTGGTGGTCGGGGTGGACGCGCGGCGCCCCGCGGACGCCGCCCTCGGCTTCGCCTTCGCGGCCGCCCACCGGTACGGCCTGCCGCTGCGGGCCGTCCACGCCGGGGCCGCACGCCCGGCCGGCTCCGGAGGTGAGGCCCGGCTGCTGGCCGCGGCCCTGGAGCCGTGGAAGGCACTCAACCCCGACGTCGAGGTGCTGGAGGACGTCGACAGCGGGGGGCCGGCCGGGGTGCTGGTGGACGTGTCCGCCAAGGCGCGGTTGATGGTGCTGGGGCGCCGGCCCGTCGGCTCCGTGATCCCGCTCGGCCCGGTCGTCCATGCCGTTCTGCACCACGCCGCCTGCCCCGTGGCGGTCGTGCCCGGGTCGTGAGCGCGAGCGCGCGGACTCCCACCCGGGCGGACCGGCGGACCAACGGCCCTGCGGCCGGCTGCCGAGAAGGGACCTTCGGCCCGAAGACCCGGTCCCCATCGGCGCATCCCCGGCCCGTGCCGCGCGCAGGAAGCTTCTCGTCGAGAGCCGGGCACGACCCCGCCGGCCGCCGCTCTCCGGACGATCCCCGGACGATCCCACTGAAAGGTGGTCCCGCCATGACCCGCCGCCCGCACACCGTGCAGCCGCCCGCTCCGGGCGATGCCGAGCAAGCCGTCGACACGCTCGTGGCCGAAGCCCTGACGGCCCTTCGGGAGTACGCGGACTTCACCCAGGAGCAGATCGACCACATCGTCAAGAAGGCGTCCCTGGCCGCCCTGGCCGAGCACACCGGACTCGCGGTGCTGGCGGTGGAGGAGACCGGGCGCGGGCTGTTCGAGGACAAGGCGGTGAAGAACGTCTTCGCCTGCGAGAACGTCACCCATGTGATGGCCCGGACGAGGACGGTCGGGGTGGTGCGCCGCGACGACATCGACGGCATCGTGGAGATCGCCGAACCGGTCGGCGTCGTTGCGGGCGTGACCCCGGTGACCAACCCCACCTCGACCACGATCTTCAAGAGCCTGCTGGCCCTGAAGACCCGCAATCCGATCGTGTTCGCCTTCCACCCGGCCGCGCAGCGCTGCTCCGCCGAGGCGGCGCGGATCGTGCGCGACGCCGCGGTGGCGGCCGGGGCGCCCGAGCACTGCATCCAGTGGATCGAGGAGCCGTCGATGGCGGCCACCCAGGCGCTGATGAACCATCCGGACGTCGCCACGATCCTGGCCACCGGCGGCAACGCGATGGTGCGCGCCGCCTACTCGTGCGGCAAGCCGGCCCTCGGCGTCGGCGCGGGCAACGTCCCCGCGTACGTGGAGAAGAGCGCCGACCTGAAGCGGGCGGTCAACGACATCGTGCTGTCCAAGACCTTCGACAACGGGATGATCTGCGCCTCGGAGCAGGCGGTCGTCCTCGACGCGGAGATCCGCGACGCCGCACTCGCCGAGTTCCGCACGCTGAAGGCGCACCACGCGAGTGCCGAGGAGAAGGCCCTGCTGGAGCGCCACCTGTTCGGCTCCGCGGACGGCACCTCCTGCGCCGGGGAGCGGCTGAACCCCGGGGTGGTGGGCCGCTCGGCGGCGCAGATCGCCGAGGCGGCGGGGTTCGAGGTGCCGGCGGACACCTCGGTGATCCTGGTGGACGTCGAGCGGGTGGGGCCGTTCGAGCCGCTGACCCGGGAGAAGCTGTGCCCCGTGCTGGCGGTGCTGACCGCGGGATCGCGCCGTGAGGGCGTCGAACTCTCGGCCGCCATGGTGGAGTTCAACGGGCTCGGGCACACGGCGGCGGTGCACACCGAGGACGCAGCGTTCGTCGAGGAGTTCGGGCACGCGGTGAAGGCCTGCCGGATCATCTGGAACGCGCCCAGCTCGCAGGGCGGCATCGGCGACGTCTACAACGCCTTCACCCCCTCGCTGACGCTCGGCTGCGGCAGCTACGGGCACAACTCGGTGTCGGGCAACGTGTCGGCGCTCAACCTCCTCAACATCAAGCGGATCGGCCGGCGGAACACCAACATGCAGTGGTTCAAGGTCCCGCCGAAGATCTACTTCGAGCGCAACTCGATCACGTACCTGGCGAGCATGCCGAACGCCCGCCGGATCGTCGTCGTCACGGACCGGACGATGGTCGAGATCGGCCACCTGGAGCGGATCAGGGGCGTCCTCGACCGCCGCAGCGAGCCCGTCGAGGTGCGGGTGGTCGACTTCGTCGAGCCCAACCCCAGCATCGACACCGTCCGCAGGGGCGCCGAGCTCATGCGGGACTTCCGGCCCGACACGATCGTCGCGCTCGGCGGCGGGTCGCCGATGGACGCCGCCAAGGTGATGTGGCTGATGTACGAGCACCCGGAGGTCGAGTTCGCCGACCTGAAGGAGAAGTTCTTCGACATCCGCAAGCGCGCCTTCACCTTCCCCGACCTGGGGGAGAAGGCGAAGCTGGTGTGCATCCCCACCACCTCGGGCACCGGCTCCGAGGTCACCCCGTTCGCGGTGATCACCGACACCGCCACCGGCCAGAAGTACCCGCTGGCGGACTACGCGCTCACCCCGAGCGTCGCGATCGTCGACCCGGCGCTCACCACCCGGCTGCCCAAGGACGTCACCGCGGACTCCGGCTTCGACGCCCTCACCCACTGCATCGAGACCTATGTGTCGGTCTACGCCAACGACTTCACCGACGGCCTGGCGTTGCAGGGCATCCGGCTGATCTTCGAGCACCTGGAGCGGGCGGTGTCCGACGGGCCGAGCGACACGGTGGCTCGCGAGAAGATGCACAACGCCGGCACCATCGCCGGCATGGCCTTCGGCTCCGCCTTCCTCGGCGTGGTGCACGCCATGGCGCACACCCTGGGCGCCACCTTCCACATCGCGCACGGGCGGACCAACGCCCTGCTGCTGCCGCACGTGATCCGGTACAACGGCGCCGCGCCCGGCAAGGTCACCAGCTGGCCCAAGTACCGCAGCTACGCGGCGCCGGAGCGGTACCGGGCCGTCGCCGAGGCGCTCGGCCTGCCCGCCGCCACGCCGGAGCAGGGCGTGGAGTCGCTCGCCGCCGCGGTCGAGGAACTGCGCGACAGGGTCGGCATCCCGCGGTCCTTCAAGGAGGCCGGCGTGGACGAGGCGGCGTTCCTGGCTGCGCTGCCCCGGCAGGCGATGAACGCCTACGAGGACCAGTGCGCCCCGGCCAACCCGCGGCTGCCGATGCTCGCCGACATGCAGCAGCTGATGACCCAGGCCTACTACGGCACCCGGGGCTGAGCGCCGACGGCCCGAGCAGCACGACCGTTCCGACGACAACACGACGGGAGCAGCGACCATGACGGTCCGGCAGACGGAGACGGCCACCCGCGGAGCCTGGGACGGCTTCCGGGGCGGCCTGTGGCGAGACGCGATCGACGTCCGCGACTTCATCCAGCACAACTACACCCCCTACGAGGGCGATGCGGCCTTCCTGGCCGGCCCGACCGAGCGGACCCTGGCGGTGTGGAAGCGGATCACCGACCGCTTCCCCGAGGAGCGCGCCAAGGGCGTGTACGACGTCGCGTACGACGTCCCGTCCGGCATCACCGCGCACGCACCCGGATACATCGACCAGGAGCGGGAGTTGATCGTCGGCCTGCAGACCGACGCCCCGCTGAAGCGGGCGATCATGCCGAACGGCGGCTGGCGGATGGTGGCGGGCGCCCTGCGCACCTACGGCTACCCGGTGTCGCCGGAGCTGGAGAAGGTCTTCACCGCCTACCGCAAGACCCACAACGACGGCGTCTTCGACGCCTACACCCCCGAGATCCTGGCCGCCCGCAAGGCCGGTGTCATCACCGGCCTGCCGGACGCCTACGGCCGCGGCCGGATCATCGGCGACTACCGCCGGGTCGCGCTGTACGGCGTGGACCGGCTGACCGAGGCCAAGCGGGCCGAGAAGGCCGGACTCGACGCCGCCCCCCGCGACCCCGGCGCGCTGGAGGAGACGATCCGCGAACGCGAGGAACTCGCCGAGCAGATCAGGGCACTGGGCGAGCTCAAGCGGATGGCGGCGTCCTACGGACATGACGTCTCCGGCCCGGCCACCACCGCCCGCGAGGCCGTCCAGTGGCTGTACTTCGCCTACCTCGCGGCCGTGAAGGAGCAGAACGGCGCCGCGATGTCGCTCGGCCGCACCGCCACCTTCCTCGACGTCTACCTGGAGCGCGACCTCGCGGCCGGGCTGCTCACCGAGGAGCAGGCCCAGGAGCTCGTCGACGACTTCGTCGTCAAGCTGCGGATCGTCCGCTTCCTGCGCACCCCCGAGTACGACGAGCTGTTCTCCGGCGACCCGACGTGGGTCACCGAGTCGATCGGCGGCATCGGCGAGGACGGCCGGCCGCTGGTCACCCGCACCTCCTTCCGGTACCTGCAGACCCTCTACAACCTGGGCCCGGCGCCGGAGCCGAACATGACCGTCCTCTGGTCGCCCGAACTGCCGCAGGGCTTCAAGGAGTTCTGCGCCAAGGTGTCGATCGACACCTCCAGCGTGCAGTACGAGTCGGACGAGCTGATGCGGCCCCGCTTCGGCGACGACACCGCGATCGCCTGCTGCGTCTCGGCGATGGCGGTCGGCAGGCAGATGCAGTTCTTCGGCGCCCGGGTGAACCTCGCCAAGACCCTCCTCTACGCGATCAACGGCGGCCGGGACGAGGTGTCGGGGGCGCAGGTCGGCCCGCGGACGGGCGCCGTCACCTCCGAGGTTCTCGACTACGAGGAGGTGCTCGCCCGGTTCGACGAGCAGCTGGAGTGGCTCGCCGAGACGTACGTGCACGCGCTCGACGTCATCCACTACATGCACGACAAGTACGCCTACGAGCGCCTGGAGATGGCCCTGCACGACCGGGCGGTGCGGCGCACCATGGCCTGCGGCATCGCCGGCCTCGCGGTGGCCGCGGACTCGCTCTCCGCCGTCAAGTACGCGACGGTGCGGCCGGTCCGCGACGGGACCGGGCTCGCGGTGGACTACGTCGTCGAGGGCGACTACCCCGCGTACGGCAACAACGACGACCGGGCGGACTCCATCGCCGTGTGGCTGGTCGAGGAGTTCATGCGCAAGGTGCGCAAGCACCCGACGTACCGGAAGGCGGAGCACACCCAGTCGGTGCTGACCATCACCTCCAACGTGGTGTATGGCAAGAAGACCGGGGCCACCCCGGACGGCCGCCGGGCCGGCGAGCCCTTCTCGCCGGGCGCCAACCCGATGAACGGCCGGGACCGCCACGGATACGTCGCCAGCGCCCTGTCGGTGGCCAAACTGCCGTACGCGCAGGCCGAGGACGGCATCTCGCTGACCAGCACCGTCACCCCCGACGCGCTCGGCCGCACCGAGCAGGAGCGGGTGCGCAACCTCGTCGGCGTGCTGGACGGCTACACCGCCTGCGGCGGCTTCCACATGAACGTCAACGTCCTCGACCGCGACACCCTGCTGGACGCGATGGCCCACCCGGAGAAGTACCCGCAGCTGACCATCCGGGTCAGCGGTTACGCGGTCAACTTCGTCCGGCTCACCCGCGAACAGCAGCTCGACGTGGTCAACCGCACCTTCCACGGCTCGCTGTAGCAGCGGCCCGCCGCACCCTGGGAGCCTGCCATGTCCGAAACCCCCGTTCCCGTGAGGACGCCGGGCCGACCCGGGTCCGCCGCCACACCCGCCGCCGCCACACCCGCCGCCGCCGTCACCCGCCGCGAGCCGGGCGGGATGTTCCACTCCTGGGACCTGTCCACCGGCGTCGACGGGCCCGGCACCCGCTTCGTGGCCTTCCTCGCCGGATGCCCGCTGCGCTGCCAGTACTGCCACAACCCCGACACCCGGTACATGCGGGACGGGCGGCGCGTCCTCGCGGACGAGGTCGTCGGGGAGGCCGCCAAGTACGGCGACTTCATCGCCGCCTCCGGCGGCGGCGCCACCGTCAGCGGCGGCGAGCCGCTGCTGCAGTCGGTCTTCACCGGGGAACTCCTGCACCGCTTCAAGCACGAACTCGGCCTGCACACCGCACTGGACACCTCCGGCTACCTCGGCTCCCGGGCCACCGACGCGCTGCTCTCCGACACCGACCTCGTCCTGCTGGACATCAAGTCGTGGGACCGCTCGCTCTACCGCCGGCTGACCGCCCGCGAGTTGGGGCCGACGCTGACCTTCGCCCGCCGGCTGGCCGACCTCGGCAAGGAGGTGTGGGTGCGCTTCGTCCTCGTCCCCGGGCTGACCGACCGCCCGGAGAACGTCGAGGGCGTGGCCGCCTTCACCGCCTCGCTGGGCAACGTCTCGCGGGTCGACGTGCTGCCCTTCCACCGGCTCGGCGCGGAGAAGTGGCGCGCACTCGGCCTGGAGTTCACGCTCGCCGACACGCCCGTGCCCACCGCCGGGCAGACCGCCGCCGCCCGCGCGGTGTTCGCCGCCCACGGCCTGCACGCCGTCTGACGCCCCGCCGCCGCGTCGTGACCGGTCACGAGTCCGAGGCGCAACGTCCGGTACGGGCTGAAGGTCCCGGCAGGGCGGGCCCGCACGGCCCTCACGAACGGCGCTCGGAGAAGCGATGGTTGAGGAGAAGTCGGTCGGACACGAGAGGGAGACACGGCGATGAGTGTGCAGACCGGAGCGGACCGGCGGATCGTGGTCGGCGTCGACGGGTCACCGGCCTCGGTCGACGCCCTGCGGTGGGCCGTCGGGCAGGCCCGTGCGCAGGGGGCCGTGGTCGAGGCGCTGACCGCGTGGGAGTACCCGGCGCCCACCGGCTGGACCGTCCCCGTGACGGTCGATCAGGACCTCGCGGGGATGGCCCGCAAGACGCTCGACGAGAGCATCGCCGCGGCGGCCGGCGCGGTCGAATCGGTCGAGGTCCGGGCCGTCGTGGCGCAGGGCGGCGCCGTGCAGTGCCTGCTCGACGCGGCCCGGGGCGCCGAGCTCCTCGTGGTCGGAAGCCGCGGTCTCGGCGGGTTCACCGGCGCGCTGCTGGGCTCGGTCAGCCAGCACTGCGTGCAGCACGCGCCGTGCCCCGTGGTCGTGATGCGCCACCCGAAGAACTGACCGGACCGAACGGCCGGACCGAACGGCCGGAACGAACGACCGGAACGAACGACCGGAACGATGCGGCGGCCGCCCGGGCCGCCCGGACCAGAAAGGAACAGAGCCCCATGCGACACCGCCTGGTGGGAGAGCTGATGACCTCCGCCGTCGTCCACGTACGGCCCGACACCGGCTTCAAGGAGATCGTCCGGCTGCTGGCCGAGCACGACATCACCTCCGTGCCCGTGCTCGACGACGAGGACCGGCCGATCGGTGTGGTCTCGGAGGCCGACCTGCTGCTCAACGAAGCCGCCCGGGAGGACCCCGCAGGACTGATGCTCATCCCGCGGCTGGAGCCCCGTGAGCACGCCCGCAGCCGGGCCACCACCGCCGAGGGCCTGATGACCGCGCCGGCGGTGTGCGCCCGGCCCGAGTGGACGGTGGTCGAGGCCGCCCGGCTGATGCAGAGCAAGGCACTCAAGCGGCTCGCGGTCGTCGACGAGGCAGGACGGCTCGTGGGCATCGTCAGCCGCAGTGACCTGCTGCGCGTCTTCCTCCGCCACGACCGGGCGATCCGCGAGGAGATCCGGTGCGACGTCCTGCGCCGCACGCTGGACATCGACCCCGACACCCTGGACGTCCGGGTGCGCGACGGCCTCGTCACCCTGACCGGCACCGTCGACCACCGCGGCCAGGTGCCGGTGGTGGAGCGGCTGTGCCGCGGCGTGGACGGCGTCGTCGGCGTGAACAGTCTCCTCGATCACCGGCGGGCGGAGACCGGCGTCCTGGGCCCGACCCGCTGACCTGCCCGGCACGGAGAGGTGACGACCGTCCGTCGGCGAACGGCTCGCGGCCCCGGCATC
The DNA here is from genome assembly GCF_039528095.1 of Kitasatospora arboriphila. Taxonomy (NCBI): domain Bacteria; kingdom Bacillati; phylum Actinomycetota; class Actinomycetes; order Kitasatosporales; family Streptomycetaceae; genus Kitasatospora; species Kitasatospora arboriphila. Next base: position 162,790 of record NZ_BAAALD010000006.1, on the reverse strand, counting down.
CGACCGGTCGTCGACTCGGTTGCCGTGATCGCCCGCCCCGGCAGGTCGACCCCGGGCGTGTGGTGAGTACGCCGCCGCGCCCCTACCGACACACGGCCCGCGCGGGAGCGAGAGGCGAACCCGCCGGGCCGCGTGCCGTGCCGTCTCCGCCGAGAGGCGGGTGGTGCACCGGTCCGAGACCGCCGGTCATCGTCGGATGCACGGCACCCGACGGGGCCGGCGGTCACATCGTTTCGGACGGCCGCCCGTGAGGCGGGGCGCTCCCCGGGTGGTGGGTCTACCCGACGTCATCGGTCGAGACCTTCTCGTAGTTCGCCAGGGCCAGGCCGAGGGCGAAGAACGTCGGTGCCCACTCGCCGACGAAGATGCCCCAGCGGTCGGCCCGTTCGACTCCGGCCTGTTCCGCCTTCATCGAGATGCCCCAGCTGAGCAGTGACAGACCGATCGACGCGAACGCGGCCGTGTAGGCGTGCTCACTGGTCAGGCCGGCCTCGTGAAGTTTCCGAACGACAGACATGATCTGCTCCTTTCGCGACGTTCTCGCCTCCCACCATCGGAGGTTCCCCCGTGGGGCCGTACTCGCAGCGGTCCTGCACCGAGTCGTGGCGGAGCCTTCGTGCCCGGCGGGTCCGCACCCCGGACGTGTCGGCCCGACGTCCTGGCGCGTCGGGCCGCGGCGGTGGCACATGCTGCCGGGCGTCAGGGAACCGCCGTGTAGGCCCGGGCCAGAGACTCCGCCATGGCCTCGACGGAGTAGCTACGGCGAACGGTCCGCATGGCGCGCGCGGCCAGGGCGTCCAGCTCCGTCTGCGGCGTGGCGCACACCGACAGCAGCCCGGCCCCCAGGGCCGTACCCGAGCCGGTGTCCAGCAGGAAGCCGTTGACCCCGTCCCTGATGTAGTGCGGCACCCCGCCGCGTTCCGGCCCCGCCGCGGCGAGCCCGGCGTCCATGGCCTCCAGTACCGCCAGACCGAACTCCTCCTTGGCACTCGGGCACACGTACACGGCCGAGCCGGCCCGCCCCTCCGCGAGCGCCCGTTCCAGGATGCGCACCTGCCGGTTGGGGAGTGCGGGCCACAGCGCGATCCGCCGCCGGCCGAGCGGCTGCCCGGCGAGGAGCTTGGCGATGGCGTCGCGCACACCGGCCTCCACGGCCGTGGCACGGCCCGGTGATCCGCCGACGAGCAGGAGCGTCGTCGACCGGTACAGGCCGGTGTCCAGCCACGCCTCGACGAGCCGGTCCTGCTGTTTGACGGGGTGCAGGCGCCCCACGCACAGCATCAGCCGAAGACCCCGGTCCTCCGGGTCGAGTCCGTCCGGCCGCCCGCCGCCGGAGAACAGCCGGGTGGTCATCGCATCCGCGAGCCCGGCGTCGCCGGGCCGGGGAACGAAAGGCGGGATCCCTTCCGGGACTTCGACACGGCGGGACTCCGTGGCGGGGGACAGCTGCGGGAAGTGCGTGTCGAGGTCACCGGTGCCGGGCCGCGAGGGGATGGTGACGAGAAGACCGGCCCGGGCGACCAGCCGGTCCGCGACGAAGACGCGGTGGAGGTCGGCGCGGAGCGCCCGGGCCGTCTCGGTCTCCGCGTGCAGGGGAAGGCCGGCGTGGCGCTCTGCCATCGTGCGGTGCGGATCGGGGGTCACGGTGAACGCCGGACGGGCGCCGCAGCGGCGGGCCGCGTCGGCCACCGCCAGCGACCCGTCGTCCGCGAACCGTACGTGGACGATCCGTGGTCGCGCGCCCGGCAGCGCGAGCAGGCACGCCGCCCACCACGAGACCGCGGGCCGGTGCTCCGCCATGGCCGCCGGGTCGGGCGAACCGTCGCCGTCCACCGGGATCCCGACCTGCCAGTGTTCGGGGCCCAGGGGCGACACCAGACCGGAGGCCCGGTCGCGCAGCGCGGTCCGGCCGGCGGTGACCAGGGTCAGAACCCGCGAGATGCGGCCGGTGGCGGTGAGCGCGTCGCCCAGCGCCGAGAGCAGCACGCTCATCCCGCCGCTCATCCCCACGCCCGGCTCGCCCAGACTGCCGAGCAGCATCGACTGTGCCACCACAGGGCCGCCCGGGGGAGTGGCCGGTAGCCGGCGGACCGCGTCGCGGAACGCGGCGGCCTGCGGTGCCGAAGGGTCCTGCCGGTGCCAGGCCGCCGCCCACAGCAGGTTCTCGTAGACGTCGCCGCCACGGGGCGGGACGGCGTCGAGGAGGGCACCGCCGTGCGGAACACCCGACAGGTAGCGCAGCGCGGCATGCCGAACCCGCCGGTCACCGGCGGTCCACCGTGCGACCTCGCCGGCCCGCAGGGGCTGCAGCCCGTGCGTGTCCGCCAGGTCGAGGAGGAAGGCCGCCTCCTCGTACGGCGGCCGTGCGAGCAGACGGGTCCGCAACTCCCGCGTCGCCGCCCGCGCGTCCGTCGGCGGGTGCGCCGCCCATGCCTCGGAGAGGGCCGTCCGCACGTCCGTGCCGTGGCGGGCCGCGGCCGGGGGGAGCGGCACGGCCGCCCCGCCGGGCCGCCTCGCCGACCTCCCCCCGGGCCCCCCCCCCCCCCCCCCCCGCGCCCGCCGCCGCCAGGTCGGCAGCCGGAAGGCCCGTCGGATCGGGGGCCGACCGGGCCGCCCGGCCGTACTCGGCCGCAGCCAGCGCGCCCAGCAGATCCCGGGCGGCGCCGGGCGGCGGCCCACCCGCCCAGAAGTGGTGACGCCACGCCCGCAGTTCGTCGTCCCGGCCCGGCACCTGCACGTCGGTGCCGGAGGACCGCAGAGAATCCGTTCGGTTCCGCATACACCCCTGCCTCTCGTGGATGGGGGCAAGCCAGGGGCCGGTTCGGCGCGCTCCGCGCATCGGATTGGCCGTGTCCCGCCACCGCGGCTGCGGCCCGCGGCCTGGCATCATCGGAGGCACCCGGCGGTGACCGAGGAGGGACACGTCATGCATGTCGTCGTCATCAGCCCGCCGTTCGCCTCGCACGCGGCACCGCTGGCAGCGCTGGGCGCCGCACTGGGGGCCGCGGGCGCCCGCGTCGACCTGGCGTCCACCAGCGCGTTCGCCCCGCTCGCCGCCCGGGCCGGCATCGGCTTCACCGAACTCGCCGTGACCCGCAACGCCAACCACGGTGTCGCCGAACGGACCCGCCAGGACCCGGCCGAGGCGGCACGGCTCCGCGAGTTCCTGGCCGCGACGTCCCGGGGAGCCGCAGAGACCCTGCTCACCCAGGCCACCCACCGCAGGGCCGACCTCCTCGCCGAACCCGACCGCGTGCTCGCGGACGTCCGCGCCCTGCACCGGCGACTGCAGCCCGACTGGTACCTCGTCGACCAACTCGCCTACCCGGCGACGCTGGCCCTGCACTGCCTCGGTCTGCCGTACGCCACGTTCTGTCCCGGCCACCCCACCTACATCCCGGCCGGGCCGGACGCCTACTTCGGCGTGCCCTACGCGTGGCCGGACACCGTCCGTCCCACCGCCGAAGCCCTGGAGAGGCTGACCCGCGCCGCCGCGGACAACGACCGCGCCTTCACCGCCGCCTTCCACCGGGTCGTCGACCGCCATGCCCCGCACCGGCCCCGGCCCGACCGTGCCTTCGCCCTCAGCTCCCCGCGCACCGTCGTCTACAACTACCCCGAACTCCCCTGGCTGCCGGCTCCCTCGACCGGGGCCGCCGCCCTGCGGTGCGGACACTGCACCCAGCCGCCACCGCCCCTGGCCGCGCCGTGGACCGGCGTCGCAGACCGCCTCACCGCCGGCGGCCGACCGCTCGTCCTCCTGGCCCTCGGCACCTTCCTGTCGGCCCGTCACGACGTTCTGGCAACCGTCGCGGACGGGGTGCTGCGGCGCACCTCCGCCGCCCTGGTCGTCGCGGCGGGCGACAGGGTGGACGAGGTCTCCTCGGCACTGGCCGCGGCCGGTGCAGCGGCCGACCGGTTCCACGTCGCGGACCGGATCCCGCAGCAGGCCCTGCTGACGCGTGCGTCCGCCATGGTCCACCACGCCGGCAACAACTCGTTCACCGAATGCCTTGCCGCAGGCGTGCCCGCCCTCGCCCTCCCGTTCTCCAGCGACCAGTTCGCCATCGCCCACGACCTCGAACGCGCCGGCCTCGGCCTGAGCCTCGACCCGAACGCCCTGACCGCGGACACCGCGGGCCGCGCCGTCGAACACCTCCTCACCGGTGACCGGAGCGCCAACGAAGCCGTACGCGCGGCAGTCCTCCGCCGCGGACCCGACTGGGCTGCCGAGCACCTGCTCCGGCTCATGCGCTGATCCGGGGCCCGTCCGGGCACCGGGTCACCACGGCCGGCCGGTGAACCACGGCCGGCCCGCGGCGGGCCCGCTGCCGTCGGCCGCACGGCGCGGATCCCGGCGTGCTCCCGAACGACCGGCCGGGCGCCGAGCGTCGTCACATCACTCGCCCGGGTGAGTTCCGAGGTTCCACCAATCCCCGGCCGCACCGGTGCCGAAGGGCTCGTGTGACAGGTGACCGCGGCATCCACCGGGCACCGGCGAAGGCCGGCCGTGCCCGCGGTGCCGCACACCGCACGCACTCCCGTCCGGCCGGCAGCGGTGCTGCGTCCGGCCCATCCCCCTTCATGAGGAGCACCTCCGTGTCCACCGTATCCCGCAGCAGGTCCTTCGCCGTCCTCCTTGCCGCCGGCGCCCTCGCGCTCGGACTCAGCGCCTGTGGCAGCAGCGGGAGTTCCAGCAGCAACGCCGCATCCGCCGGCACCCCTTCGGCGGCGGCGCCGTCGGTGACGCCCTCCTCCGCCCCGAGCACCACCATGGCCTCACAGCCCTTCGGCGCCGCCTGCGCGGCGGTCCCGAAGGACGGCGCGGGCTCCTTCGCGGGCATGGCCCAGGACCCGGTGGCCACCGCCGCCTCCCACAACCCGCTGCTGTCCACCCTGGTCACGGCCGTCACCAAGGCGGGCCTGGCCGACACCCTCAACTCGGCCCAGAACATCACCGTCTTCGCACCCACCAACGACGCCTTCGCCAAGGTTCCGAAGGCGGACCTGGAGGCGCTCCTGGCCGACAAGGACAAGCTGACGAAGGTCCTCACCTACCACGTCGTGCCCGAGAGGCTCGCCCCGGACGCGCTGCCCGGCGACCACAAGAGCCTCGAAGGAGGCACCGTGAACGCCACCGGTTCCGGAGAGGACTTCACCGCCAACGGCAACGCGAAGGTGCTGTGCGGCAACGTGCAGACCGCGAACGCCACCGTCTACATCGTCGACACCGTGCTCATGCCCACGTCCTGACCGCCCCGGACGCGCAGCCCCGGCCCCCGGGTGCTCCCGCCCGGGGCTGCGCCCCCGCCCCGTCGGCCCGAACAGGAGAAGAGCCCATGACCAGGCCCCCCGCCGAGCCGACGACCGGCGCGCTCGACCTCCTGCACGTCCCCGCCGACCCGCGAGCCGTGGTGGTCCTGCTGCACGGGGGCCGCGCCGACGCCCTCGCCGCCCCGACCCGCCTCAACCTGCCCGCGCGCCGCATGGACCTCTTCGCCGGGGCCTTGCGCCGTGGGCTGCCGGGTGACGTCGTGCTGATCGCCCGGGTCCGCTACCGCCACCGGGGCTGGAACGGCCCGGCGGCCCATCCGGTCCAGGACGCGCGCCGCGCCCTGGCCGGCCTGGCCGCCCTCGCGCCGGGTCTTCCGATCGCCCTGGTGGGGCACTCGATGGGCGGCCGGGCGGCGATCGCCGTCGCCGACTGCCCCGGTGTCCGAGGGGTGGTCGCGCTGGCACCCTGGTGCCCGCCGGGCGAGCCCGTCGCCCACCTGGCCGGAAGGAGCCTGGTGATCCTCCACGACGACCACGACCGGGTGACCTCGGCCGAGCAGTCCTGGGCCCTGGCCCGCCGGGCCGCCGCCGCCCGCGCACGCGTGGGAACGGTGGCCATGCCGCGCGGCGGCCACGCCATGCTGCGCGATGCCAGAGGCTGGCACCGGCTCACGGTCGACGCGGTCGCGGCCGTCCTCACCGGCGCGCCGCTCGTCCTGGCCTCCGCGACCCCGGTCGGCCCGGACGCCTCCTCCCGGCCGCCGTACCTGCAGAACTCGCACCATCCGGAGTAGGGCGCACCCGTGCCCACCCCCGCCCCGGAGGGACAGGTCACGGCCGCACGCCGTACGCTGCCGCCATGACCGGTGACCGAATGACCGTCCGCGCCGCCCTTGAGACGCTGCTCGCGGGCAACAGGCGTTTCACCGCCGGTTCCCCCGAGCACCCGAACCAGGACGCCGCACGACGCGCCGCCACGGCACCCGCCCAGAGCCCTTTCGCGGTGCTGTTCGGCTGCTCCGACTCCCGTCTCGCGGCAGAGATCATCTTCGACCGGGGGCTGGGTGACCTGTTCGTCGTCCGTACCGCCGGCCACGTGATGGGCCCGGAGGTGCTCGGCAGCATCGAGTACGGCGTCAGCGTGCTGGGCAGCCCGCTGGTCGTGGTGCTCGGGCACGACTCCTGCGGGGCGGTGGCCGCCACCCGTGCCGCCGTCCAGGACGGCACCACGGCCACCGGCTACGTGCGCGACGTGATCGAGCGGGTCACCCCGAGCGTCCTGGCCGCCCGGGCTGCCGGCCGCACCGAGGACGGCGACTTCATCGACACCCACATACACCACACCGTCGACCTGCTCGTCGAACGCTCCCGTACCCTCGCCGACGCCGTGGAGGCAGGCACTGTCGCCGTGGTCGGCCTGTCCTACCGGCTCGCCGACGGCACGGCCCGCGTCGTCACCGCTCGCGGCCTGGACACCGCCACGCTCGTCGCCGCCCGGCAGTAGGGCACCCCGGCGTCCCCGCGCACCGCCGGGACAGCCTGCGGGGGTCGCTGATCCCGGGACCCGCCGTGCGCCGGGGCCGCTCCGCCAGGGGTGACGGCCTGCTCCGCCGGTTCCGGCACCCGGGGCTCGGTCCTCCGGAGCCGTTCTGCCTCGTCCGTCCTGCGGCGTCGACCGGTCGGCGGTCGCCGCAGCGCGCCGCAGGACGGAGTGCGCGGCCCGGTTCCTGAGCGGCCTGCCGATGTCGGGCAAGCCGTGGAGGACCGGTGCGCAATCGCTGCGAGCGGAGGCGACGCGGAGGAGAGATGACGCTCGTCGTAGCCCGCCCAGGGAGGTGCATCGCCGTGACCCCGCGACTGACGGAGCGCGAGCTGCGCGACCTCGACCGGATCGAACGCCACCTGCGTCACACCGATCCGGCTCTCGACAGACTGCTCGGCCGGCAGCCCTCGGTCCGCCGCCTGGTACGGCGCCCGAGGGTCCTGGCGCTGACCGTCACCGTCCTGACACTCACCACTGCGGGTCTCGCGCTCTGTGCGGCTTCGGGCCTCACCGCGGCCGCAGTCCCGGCCGGGGCGGCGGCGGTCGGGCTGGCCGTCAGCTTCCGTAGGCTCTCCCGCCTGGCCCGCGGCTGAACCGCCTCGCGGCTGAGTCGTCAGGCGTCATGTCCGCCGGCTGCGCAAGGAGCTGTTTTCAAAGGACGCTCGGGTGGTCGATTGAGGGGCGCGTGGGGGCACCTATGTGGCATCCGTACGCCTTTGAAGACACGTCCAAGGCCCGTCGGCCCCCGGAGTGGCGACGAGGCCGTGGCCCGGCGGGGGTGCCGACCCGGGACCGGGACCGGCCCGACGTGCCGTCCGTGCCCGACGGAAACGGGGCCTTCGGAGGTGGTGCGACCGGTCGTCAGGTCCTTGCCGACCAGGGACGGTGGAGGTTCTCGTGAGGCTCGACGGGCTCCGATTGCTGGTGGCCGGTGCCACCGGCGTCCTCGGGGGCGGGATCGCCCTCGCAGCGGTGGAGGGCGGCGCGAGGGTGGTGCCGGCCGGGCGCGACCTGCAACGGCTCGCCGAGGTCGCCCGACGACTCGGCGGCCCGCCGGGTCTGGTCTTCGAGGCCTACGACCTGGACGCCTGCCGGGAACTCGCCCCGGCTGCGGCGGACCTGCTCGGCGGTCTGGACGCCGTCCTGGTGGCCTTCGGCGTCGTCGCGTTCGGCCGGGCCGAGGACATGCCGGCACCGGTCGAGGAGCACCTCATGGCGGTGAACGCCCTCGCACCCATGTCCGTTCTCGGCGGAGCCGTCCACGTGATCGGCCGGGAGGGTGCGATCGGGGCCCTGTCCGGGGTCGTGGTCGACCGCCCGACGCCGGACACCGCGGCCTACGGCGCCTCGAAGGCTGCGCTCTGCGGTTGGCTCTCCACCGTCCGCGTCGAGCAGCGGCGCAACGGGATCACGGTGCTCGACGCCCGCCTGCCGCACCTCGACACGGGTCTGGCGGACCGGGCGGTCACCGGGACCGCTCCCCGGCTGCCGCGCGGTGCGAGGACCGGGCCGTGGACGACGGCCGTCCTCGACGGTCTCGTCTCGGGCGCCGCTCTCCTCGTACCCGACCCCGCCACCGGCCGGGCGCGGCTCCTGATGCAGGAGCCGCGGCCGACCCGCACCGCAACGCCCCGGTAGTCCGTGGGTGGTATCCCCGCCCCGCCCGGCGGCAGCCGGCGGTGCTGCGGCGGATCAGTCGAGGGCGCCGTTGATCGTCGCCCGCGGGATGGCGATGTTCGGGACGTGGTAGGCCTCGAGGATCTTCTCGTAGGAGCCGTCGTCCATCAGGGACTGGAGGGCGGCCTGGACGGCCTCCTTGAGGCCGGGGGCCGACTTGGAGATGCCGATGCCGATGGGCGAGGCGCTGGTCGGACCGACGGCCTCCTTGCCGGCGACGGTGTCGAAGGCCGTGCCGTTGTCCGCCGTCCCGGCGACGAAGGCGGCGGTGACCTCGTCGAGGAAGTCGGCGGAGACCTTGCCCGAGCGCAGCGCGAGCTGGGCCTCGGAGTCCTTCGGGAACGCCAGGACGGTGATGGGCGGCTTGCCCTGCTGCTTGCACAGCTCCTGTCGCTGTTCGAGGATCTTCTGGTGGTTGGTGCCGGTCTGGACGGACACGCTCCTGCCGCAGACGTCCGTGACGACCTTGATGCCGTCCGGGTTGCCCTTGCGCACCAGCCATCCCGGACCCGCGTTGACGTAGTCGACGAAGTCGACCGCCTGCTGACGCTCCTTCTTGTCGGTCATCGCCGACATCACGGCGTCGAACTTGCCGGCCTGGACGGCCGGCAGCAGGCCGTCGAACTTCTGCCCGGTGAACTCGAACCTCACGCCCAGCCGGGCGCCGATGGCCTGGCCGAGGTCGTAGTCGATGCCGGTGATCTCCTTGCTGCCCTCGGAGACGTACATCTCGAACGGCGGGTAGGGCACGTCGGTCGCGACCCGCACCTTGCCGGCCTTGCGGACGGCCTCGGGGAGCTTGGCGGTGAGCTTCGCGTCCACCGGGATCGGAACGCCTTTGACGACCAACGGGGCTGACGATCCGGCGGCCGCCGGAGCGGCGTCGGAAGACGTGCCGGCGGAGCCCGAACAGGCGCTGAGCGACAGGGTGGAGGCGGCCAGCGCGACGGCGACCGCCGCGCGGCGGGGCAGGGGGAGGCGGAAGGGGGTCATGGGGCGCCCTCGGTCGAAGGAGAAGGAAGGGGAGGTGCGCCATCATCGGCGCGAATCAGACGTTACATCCATGCGTAGTGGCGCGTGAATGTATCGGGAATTACTTTCGCGCAACGGTGCCCTCCCGGTGAGCGCGGGCGGCTTCGGCCCGGCTCGGGCCGGTGGGCCTGCTGCGGCAGTCGTTACCGATGAATCAATACGTGCTCTGCCTGTAGCGCACGCTACGGCCATGAACGCCGACGAGGTCATCGCCAACCGTGTGGGAGTCCCTCGAAGCGGCGAACGGCCGCACGGCCGGCGCGCCGCACGGCGCACCGGCCCGGTTCCGCGGTCGGACCGCGGGAATCTCAGTAGACGTACAGGCGGGTGTTGAGGTTGGCGAACGACACGGCGGTGCCGCTCTTCCATGCCTGGTAGCCCGTGCCCTTGGTGAGGTCGGCCTCGAAGGTCGGCCCGCTCTCGTAGCTGATCCCGTACTGGTAGGTGCTGCGCCCGGCGTTGACGAGCTCCTTGGCCATCTTGACCATCTGGTAGGAGTGGTCGGTGGGGGAGTTCGGGGAGGAGAAGACGTCGCTCCATCGGGTGCCGACGGTTCCGGTGCTCGGCGCGTAGGAGGGCTTGTTCGACGTGGCCGTCCAGGTGGCGGGGGTGTAGGTGTCTCCGCTGGTCAGGTAGCTCCATTTGACGTTGTCGATCGACCGGTAGCCGCTGTGGGTGCCGACGGTGGCCGTACGGAGGTCGAAGACGGACACGCCGTTGGTGCCGACCACGGCGTCCGTCTCGTCGGCCGAGCCGGGGCGGGTGACGACGAGCGCGGTGTCCTCGTCGATGCCGAAGGCGCGGGTGTGGGCGGTGTCGGCCGCCAGGCGGGTGATCCGGCCCTCGCGACCGCGGGCGGCGAAGTGGGTGTCGAGCAGGCCGGAGGTGAAGAAGTCGAAGCCGCCCTCGGGCCGGTAGGTGAGGTCGTCCGGGTGGCTGCTGCTGACGGTGGTGTAGGAGCCGTAGCGCAGACCGTCCCAGCTCTCTCCGCCGGTGACCATGTCGCGGCCGTTGGCGATGGTGGTGCCGGCGCTGGTGCCCATGACGGCGGCGCCCGCGGCGAACCTGGCGCGGATCGCGGCCAGCGCGGGGGAGTCGCTGTTGTCGCTCTTGAGCAGGGTGGTGACCAGTCGGCTCTGGTCGCCTCCGCCGAAGAAGAAGCCGGTCATCGAGTTGATCTGGTTGATGACGGTCGGGCTGGAGTTGTTGGCGATGTGGTCCAGGTCGATGGGGATCCACTGGGCGTCCCCGGCGCCGTAGGTGTTCTTCAGCAGGTCGACGTAGTAGGCCCCGTTGCAGACCGAGTTGCTGCAGGTGCCGGGGTCGCTCGCGTGGGGGTCGTTGGCGGGGACGTCGGAGGCGGCGGTGATGACGCCGATCCGCGCGCCGCTCCCGCCGGCCTTGGTGAGGAACGTGCCGTAGACCGCGGAGTTGGTCGGTGCGACCGCGCCGCCGGCGAGCACCAGGCTGCCGGCGATCGGGGCGGCGTGCGCCGCCTGGGCGGGGGCGAGGAGCGCCAGGGCGAGTGCGGCGGCGCCGGCCAGGGAGGCGGTGCGGGCGGCGGGACGTGCGGACGCGGGCATGCGTGCTCCTGGGGGAGGTCGGACCCGGATACGTGGGGCGGGGCCGGGAGGTGTGGGGGTCCTGCCCGGGCACGGGGCCATGGGCAGGGGAAGGCCGCCGACGGGGGAGCGGCGGCGCCGAATCGGCGCTTGGGAACGGAAGATACAGATCCTGTCGGCTTGCCGATAGATGTAACGACTGCCCGGGTGAGAATCCTGGCTGTGCGATGCGGAAACGATGCAGCGTCCGGAGGGCGGTCGGCCGTTACGTATTCGTATCCTGCGTTACATCTGTCAATGGAAGAGCATTGGATGTAACGTCAGGGCTCGCGGCGCGGCTCGACGGGCGCCGCCAAGGTTCCCGAAAGGTAGCGACGTGAATTCCCTCGTCTTCCGCAGACCGGCCCTGCTGGCGGCCATCGCCCTGTGCGGATCCCTCTCCCTGTCCGCCTGCGCCGGCGGAGGCGGCGAACCGTCCGCCGCCGCGGCCGTCCCGGTCACGATCGCGGGCGTCACCGTCACCCCCGACGCCGCCCTCCACGCCTCCCTGCCGGAGGCGATCAAGAAGTCCGGCAAGGTCCGCGTCGCCACCGACATCCCCTACCCCCCGTTCGAGATGTACGTCTCCGAGGGCAGCAAGGAGATGACCGGCCTCGACCTCGACCTCGGCCGGGCCCTCGGCGCGAAGCTCGGTGTCACGTTCGAGTTCCAGGCGCAGAAGTTCGACGGCATCGTCCCCGCCGTCCAGGCCGGCAGGTACGACGCCGCGATCTCCGCCATCACCGACAACAAGGAACGCGAGCAGGTCGTCGACTTCGTCGACTACTCCGCCTCCGGCACCGGCATCATGGTCGCCAAGGGCAACCCCCAGAGGATCGTCACCCTCGACGACCTGTGCGGCCGCTCCGTCGCCGCCCAGACCGGCACCAACCAGCAGAAGCTCCTCGAGAAGCACCAGGACAGGTGTCGCGGGCTCGGCCGGAGCGCGATCCACCTCCAGACCTTCCCCAAGGACTCCGACGCCCAGCTCGCCCTGCGCTCCGGCAAGGTCGTCGCCGACGTCCTCACCAAGCCCGCCGCCGGCTGGGCGGCGAAGACCGCCGACGGAGGCGCCGCCTTCGAGGTCGTCGACGACCCCGCCGAGCTCGGCGGCTACAACGCCTCACCCAACGGCATCGCCATCGCCAAGAACCTGCCGCAGCTCACCGACGCCGTCCGGAAGGCGCTCCAGCAGCTGATCGACGACGGCTCCCTCGCCAAGATCTACGCCCCGTACGGTGCCGCCTCGATCGCCGTCCAGCAGGCCACCAGGAACGGCGCGGTGGACTGACATGACCGCCTCCCACACCTCCGCCCCCATGACCCGGACCGACGGCGCCCCCGTACGCGCCGACGAACTCACCGCCGTCCCCGTACGCCACTGGGGCCGCTGGATAGCCGCCGCCACCGCCCTGCTCTCGCTCGTCGGGCTCGTCGGCTCCCTCGCCAAGAACCCCAACCTGCACTGGGACGTCGTCGGCCACTACCTCTTCGCCGACCTCATCTTCGAGGGCCTCGTCACCACCCTGTGGCTCACCGCCGCAGCCATGGCGGTCGGCCTGGTTCTCGGCACCCTCGTCGCCGTCATGCGCCTGTCCGCCAGCCCCGTGCTGTACGGACTCTCCTCACTGTTCGTCTGGCTCTTCCGCGGCACCCCACTCCTCGTGCAGATCATCTTCTGGGCCTACGCCGCCGCCCTGTACAAGCACGTGATGATCGGCATCCCGTTCACGACGGTCACCTTCGTGCAGTTCGACACCAACAGCCTGCTCACCCCGTCGATCGCCGCCCTGCTCGCACTCGGCCTCAACGAGGCCGCCTACGCCTCCGAGATCGTCCGCGCCGGCATCCAGTCCGTCGACCCGGGCCAGACCGAGGCCGCGCACTCCCTCGGCATGAAGCCCGCCCTGACGATGCGCCGCATCGTCCTGCCGCAGGCCATGCGCGTCATCATCCCCCCGATGGGCAACGAGACCATCAACATGCTCAAGACCACCGCCTACGTCTCGGTGATCGCCGCCCACGACCTGATGTCGAACATCCAGGACGTCTACGCCCAGAACTACCAGGTCATCCCGATGCTCGTCGTCGCGGCGCTCTGGTACCTCGCGCTGACCACCGTCCTGTCCGTCCCCCAGGCATGGTTGGAGCGCCGCTACGGCCGCGGCACCACCCGCATGGCCCAGGTCTCTCCGCTGCGCCGGATGTTCGTCGGCGTCACCGGCCTCCTCACCGCCAACCGCGACCGGAAGGGCTGAACCGATGGCCCAGCCCATGGTGCACGCCGAGGGCGTGCGCAAGCACTACGGGAAGCTCGACGTCCTCAAGGGCATCGACCTCACCGTCGAACGCGGTCAGGTGTGCTGCCTGCTCGGGCCCTCCGGCTCCGGCAAGTCGACGTTCCTGCGCTGCATCAACCACCTGGAGAAGGTCGACGGCGGACGCCTGACCGTCGACGGCGACCTGGTCGGCTACCGCCAGGCCGGCAACCGCCTCCACGAGCTCCGCGAGTCCGAGGTCGCCGACCGCCGCCGCGAGATCGGCATGGTCTTCCAGCGCTTCAACCTCTTCCCGCACATGACCGCCCTCGAGAACGTCATCGAGGCTCCCGTCCGGGTGAACGGCGTCAACAGGACCGACGCCCGCTCCGAGGCCCGGCGCCTGCTGGACCGGGTCGGCCTCGGCGACCGCGCCGACCACTACCCCTCCCAGCTGTCCGGCGGCCAGCAGCAGCGCGTCGCGATCGCCCGCGCACTGGCGATGAAGCCGAAGCTGATGCTGTTCGACGAGCCGACCTCCGCGCTCGACCCGGAGCTCGTCGGCGACGTCCTGGACGTCATGCGGGACCTCGCCGCGGACGGCATGACGATGGTCGTGGTCACGCACGAGATCGGCTTCGCCCGCGAGGTCGGCGACACCGCGGTGTTCATGGACGACGGCGTCGTGGTCGAGGCCGGCGATCCCCGGACCGTCCTGGTGGACCCGGAGCAGGAACGCACCAAGGCGTTCCTGTCCAAGGTCCTGTGAGCGCCCCCGCAGGCCAGGCGCCGACCACGGACCGTTCCCCGGTCGGCGCCGCCGTCCTCCTGGCCGCCGCCGAGGCGGCGCTGCCGCCCTATCTCGCCGAACTCGCCGAACTGGTCGCCCTGGACTCCGGCTCCTACAGCCCCGAGGGCGTGAACCGGGTCGCGGACTGGGTCGAGCAGCGGCTGGACCGCATCGGCTTCGCGACCGAGCGCATCCCCACCCGCCTGCCCGACGGCCGCCCGTGTGGTGACGTGCTGGTCGGTCGGCTCGCCGGAACCCTGCCCGCTGCCGACGGCGGGGCCCGGATCGTGCTCGTCGGCCACATGGACACCGTCTTCGAGGACGGCACGGCCGCCGCGCGCCCCTTTCGCACCGACGGCGGCCTGGCCCACGGCCCCGGCGTCAGCGACGACAAGGGAGGACTGCTCGCCGGCATCACCGCCGCCGACCTCCTGGTCCGGCACGGGCGGACCGCGTTCGCCGAACTCGTCGTCCTCGCCACCCCGGACGAGGAGATCGGCTCGCCCGCCAGCCGCCCGATCACCGAACGCGTCGCCACCGGAGCCGACTACGCCCTCGCGCTCGAGTGCGCCCGGGAGAACGGCGACCTGGTCGTCGAACGCAAGGGCGTCGCCGACCTCCTCGTGACGGTCACGGGCCGCGCGGCCCACGCGGGCATCGAACCCGAGCGCGGCGCCAACGCGGCGCTGGCCGCGGCCCACCTCGTGGTCGACCTCCAGGCGCTCAACGGCCGCCGGCCCGGTGTCACCCTCAACGTCGGCGTGGTCCGGGCCGGCACCCGGACCAACATCGTCTGCCCCGAGGCCGAACTGCAGGTCGAGGTCCGCGCCACGACCACCGCCGGGCTGCACACCGCGATCGCCGAGATCCGCGAGGCCGCCGCCCGCACCGTCGTCGACGGCACCACCGCCCGGGTTCACCAGGTCGACCTGTGCCCGCCGATGGAGAACACACCCGCCGCGCAGGCCGTCCTGGCCCTCGCCCGCGAGGCCGCCGCCGAACTCGGCCTGGACATCGACGGGGCCTCCACCGGAGGCGTCGGCGACGCCAACCTCACCTCGGGGCTCGGCATCCCCACCCTGGACGGCCTCGGCCCGATCGGCGGCGCCGACCACACCCCCCAGGAGTGGCTCGACGTGGCCAGCGTGCCCGGTCGGATCGCACTCCTCGCCGTCCTCGTCGACCGCCTGCGCAGGACCTGACCCCCGGACCACCGGGTGCGTGCCGCCGGCGGGCGGTGCGCACCCGGTCATGTCGGCACCCCGCCGGTCATGTCGGCACCACCCCTTCGGCTCCACCCCCTCACCACGACGGGAGACCCCGGATGCACCGAACCCCCACCCCGCGCGCCGGCCGCGCGGCCCTCGCTCTCGCCGCCGCCGTCGTCCTGGCGGCGACCACGGCCCCGGCCGCCCGGGCCCACACCCGGCCGGACGGCGGAACACTGATCCTCGTCGGTGGCGGCCTGAAGGACGACAACGCCGAGATCTACGGCGAGATCATCACCAAGGCCGGCGGAGCGGGCCGCGCCCGCATCGGCGTCCTGACCGCCGCATCCGTGCCCGAGAGCCAGGACCCCGACGCGGCCGACCCCGAGCGCTGCTCCAACTCGGTCTGCAACGGCGCGTACTACGCCGGCCTCTTCAAGCGCCACGGCGCCGCCGACGCCCAGTGGATCCCCGTCGACATCGAGCACGTCGCCGCCGCCGACTCCGACGCGGCCGTCGCCCAGGTCGAGTCGATGACGGGCTTCTTCTTCGGCGGCGGCGACCAGTACCGCTACCTCACCAGCCTGCTCCACGGCGACGCCCACACCGACTCCAGGGTGCTCGCCGCGATCCGTGCCAAACTGGCGGCCGGCGCGGTCGTCGCCGGATCCAGCGCCGGCGCCCAGATCGCCTCCGGCCCCGACATGGTCAGCGGCGGCGACAGCTACCAGGCCCTGCGCGACGGCAGCGCCCCCGGCTACTTCGACGACGCCACCCGACTCGGCTACGTCCCCGCCGGCGGCTTCGGCTTCTTCGGCTCCGGCCTGCTGGACACCCACACCGGGACCTACGGCCGCGAAGGCCGCGCGATCCGCCTCGCCGCCGACACCAACCACGACCGCGTCTTCGCGCTCGACGAGAACACCGCCGTCGAGGTCGAGCACACCGGCGGCCGGAACGAGTCCCTGCGCGTCCTGGGTACCCACGGCGTGTCCGTCTTCGACCTGCGCCGGGCCCGGACCCGCACCGTCGCGGGCCGCTGGAGCATCGAGGGAGTGCGCTACAGCTACCTGACCCGCGGCGACCGCTACCGGCCCCGCACCTGGCAGGTCCAGCCGGCCGCCGGCCGGCGTCCGCTCACGGCCGCCACCGACGCACCCGTTCCGGCCGACCACGACGTCTTCTGCTCCGTCGACAACCCCGACGGCGTCCCTTACGGCTTCTCCGGCACCGCCCGGGCGCTGACCGCGACCACCGCCCAGCGCACCGCCACGGCCACCACCTACGAGACCGGTCCGGCGTTCGCGGTCCGCTTCGAGAGGCGCGGCGACACCCGGGCCTGGACGGACGACGGCACCACCACCGCGTCCCTCGCCGACCTGACCGTCGGCATCGGCCCCGCCGAGCGCTGACCGACCCGCACGGCAGATCCCCGCGGCCCGGCGTTTCGCTAGGCTGCGGGGATCACGCACTCCGACCGACCCGATTCCCGCCCGGGAAAGGACCCGACCATGGCCCCCGTCACGCTCGCCGAAGACATCCGGCAAAGGCTCGGCGAGTGCAGCCCTGCCGAGCGCAAGGTCGGCCGGGTCCTGCTCGCGGGCTGGCCCGCGGCCGGCTTCGAGACCATCGCCACCCTCGCGGAGCGGGCGGACGTCAGCGCCCCCACCGTGATCCGTTTCGTCAACCGGCTCGGCTACCGCGGATTCCCGGACTTCCAGGCCGCGCTGCGGGCCGAACTGGACGAGCGCCAGGCCTCCCCGCTCACCCTGTACGCCGCGGGGAAGTACGGCTCCTCCGCCGAAGCCGGGCAGGGCGAGCCGAGCGGGCCGGCCGGCCTGCTCGCCCGGGGCCGGGAGGTCTTCACCGCGGCGGTGGACCGCACCCTGGCCGAGGTCACGCCCCACGACCTCGAACGGGCCGTCCAACTGCTCGCCGACCCCAAGCGCCGCGTCACCCTCGTCGGCGGCCGTTTCAGCCACCTCTTCGCCCAGTACCTGGGCCTTCACCTGATGCAGATGCGCGACGACGTGCGCTTCCTCCCGGACCGGCCGGTCGAGCGCACCGCGCACCTCGCCGCCCTGGGCCGGCGCGACGTCCTCGTGGTCTTCGACTACCGCCGTTACGAGGACGACAAGGTCACCGTGGCGGAACTCGTCCGCGAGGCCGGCGGGCGCGTCGTGCTCTTCACCGACACCTGGCTGTCGCCCGTCAGCACCCAGGCCGAGGTCGTGCTCTCCAGCCAGGTCGGGGCGCCCTCGCCCTACGACAGCCTGGTGCCCACGCTCGCCGTCGTGGAGACGGTGGTGGCCGGGATCATCGGCGAACTGGGGGACGGCGCCCACCAGCACATGCAGCGGGGCGAGCAGACCGCCCGCCGCATCGGCCTGACCTGACGTCAGCCGGGCTGATTCTGCACGGGTGCGGCCGGGCAGGGGGACTGTTCCCTGCCGGCCGCACCCGCGTCGTTGCGGGTTCAGCAGACGGGTGTGCCGGAGTACAGGTCGGGGTCGGTGACCCCGTTGGTCACGCTGCGGGTGTAGTACCCCCAGGCGGGGCGGTTCCCGAAGTCGTAGGTGTCACCGGGGCGCAGCCGCCAGATATTGAAGTTCGAGTAGGCCAGCGGTTTGCCGGAGACGGCCTGTTCGGGCCGGTGGTCGGCGAGGACGACGTACGCGTCCCGGCCCGAGAGGGTGGCGAGGCCGTTCCTGTCGACGAAGAGCGAGCCTCCTTCCTCCACTCCCACGCCCCAGGCCTTGCCGGAGGAGGTCAGGCCGTCTTTGACGGCCCGGGCGACGAAGGCCATGGTGCGGCCCATGCGGTCGCGGGTCACGAAGTGCGAGTCGTTGACGGTGCCCGCGTAGTTCGGCCAGCTGAACATGCCGGTCGTGAACGTCACGCTGCGGTCGTACGGGTCGGACGGTGCGGTGGCCGAGTCGGTTCCGGCGGTGCAGGCGTCGTAGACGATCGCGCTGTTGACGTGGTGGCCTGCGCTGCCGCGCCGACACCTCCGCCTTTGGCGACCACGGACTCGACGGAGGCCTCGAGCGGGGTGCCCTTCCAGCAGGCGTAGTCGCACTGGTTGCCGCCGGCGAAGTACCCGAACTCGGCGTTGCGCACGTCCGTGTTCACTGGGAGCCGGATGCGTCCTGTGCCGAGGTGAGGACGTAGGTGGTACAGGAGTTGACGTTCGGCAGGCCGGCGATCACGTCGCACTCCGGGGCGGGGCTGCCGGAGGCGGCGGACGCGGCGAGGACCGTGACGTCGACGGTGCCGGTGCAGCCTCTGATCGCGTCGACGGCCTTGGCCATGGTGGCGCCGACGATCCCGCCGGAGCCGTTCATGGTGTAGGCGGGGCCGGCCCAGGAGGCGCGGCTGACGTCGTTCGCGCTGCCCTGCCGGTACCGGGTGGCCTTGGCCTCCGCGGTGGAGGGCAGGCCCAGGACGGTACCGGCGACGAGCAAACCGGCCAGTGCGGTGCGTGTGGCGGATCGGAGGCGTACCGTGCCGCCCGCGCGCAGAACCTGCGGGGTGACGGCCGCCTGCCGTGGTCCGGTCGGCTCGGGATGCGCCGCCGGGGCCCGTGCCCGGCGTTCTCAGTCCTCCGGGGCGCTGCGGGCGAGGTAGGCGCGGTAGGCGGCGGCCACCCGGCCGAGGTAGTGCAGGGCGCCGGCCCGCTCTTCGCCGCTCAGGCCGTCGGAGGCCCGGAAGACCAGGCCGAGCAGGGGCGCCAGCTCGCCCATGACGTGGTCGAACCCGCTGTCGGTGACGTTCAGGATCTGGCGGCGCCCGTCGCGCGGATGTGGACCGCGCGTCATGTGGCCCTCGGCGACGAGCCGGTTGACGGACTGTGTGCCGGCCGCGCTGGTGACACCCAGCCGCCGGGAGAGCTCGACCGGCCCGATCGGCTCGCCGGCGCCCTGCGCCATGGCGACGTGTTCGACGGCCTCGACGTTCGTCAACGGCATGCCCAGGCGCTCCGCCAGGGCGGCGCGGGCCAGTTGGGTGAGTGTGAGGACCTCGCGCAGGGCCTCCGACAGGGCGTCGCCCGCGGACGCGTCCGTCGCGGACGTGTCGGTCGCGGGGTGCCGGGTGTCGGTGGAATCCGATGGCCGGTCGGCTCCGAAGCTTCCTCGTTGCGCCATGACGGCAAGTCTGACACGGTAGAAATCGCTAAGTTACTTAACGACTTTTAGAGGGTGCCTTCCTTGACCCCTGACCCGACCGGCAGCCTGCTGCGGTCCGCGCCGGACTCCGCCGCCCCGGAAGGGGTGCGCCCACGACGGCCCCGCGCCACGGCGTGGCTGATCCTGCTCCTCACCCTCGTCGGCCTGGGTGCCGCGTTCTCGCTCGGCCCCTCCGGCGCCACCACCACCGAGGCCACCGGCGCAGGGCTGCCGGCCGCCTCCCAGTCCGCCCGCGTCGCCGAGATCGTGAAGACGTTCCCGGCCGGCGCGGTCGCGCCCGCGATCGTCGTCTACAGCACCACTGACGGCAGCCCCCTCACCCCGGACCAGCAGGCCCTCGTCGCCGAACGGGCCGAACCGCTCGGAGCACTGGGCCTCGCGCCCGCGGCGGCGCGGCCCGAGACCGTTCAGGGAAGGGTCGCCACCGTCGCCGTCCTGCTGTCCACCGGCGCCGGCGACGCGGAGAACAGCGCGGCCGTCGAGCGGATCCGCCGCACCGCCTCGGAGAACCTGCCGGAGCCGCTGCGCGCGCAGGTCACCGGAGCGCCGGCCGTCCGAGCCGACATCGGCAAGGTCTTCGAGGGCGCCGACGCCACCCTGCTGATCGCCACCGCCTCGGTCGTCGCCGTCCTGCTGCTGATCACCTACCGCAGCCCGGTCCTCTGGCTCGTCCCGCTCCTCGTCGTGGGCGCCGGCGACCGTCTCGCCGGCATCCTGGTCGGCGTCCTCGCCCCGTACGCCGGCGTCGAGGTCGACGCCTCGGCGGCCGGCATCCTCTCCGTCCTGGTCTTCGGCGCAGGCACCGACTACGCCCTGCTGCTGGTCTCCCGCTACCGCGACGAGCTCCATCTGACCGACGACCGCTTCACCGCCATGGCCAGGGCCTGGCGCGGCACCGCGCCCGCAGTCCTGGCCAGCGGCACCACCGTGGTGCTCAGCCTGCTGACCCTGCTGGCCGCCGAACTGACCGGCAACCGGGGGCTCGGCTTCGCCGGCGCCATCGGCATCCTCACCGCCATGCTCTTCGGCCTGGTCGTCCTCCCCGCCGCGCTCGTCCTGCCCGGACGCCGGATCTTCTGGCCCCTCGTGCCCAAGGTCGGCGACCCCGTCACCGCCGACCGCCGCGGCCTGTGGTCGCGCGTCGGAGCCGCGGTCGCCGCGCGGCCCGCCCAGGTCGCCGTCGCCGGCTCCGCCGTCCTGCTCCTCCTCGCCTCCGGAGCCCTCGGCCTGCGCACCGGACTCGCCCAGGCCGACGCCTTCCGCAAGACGCCCGAAGCCGTCCTCGGCCAGCGCACCCTCGCCGCCGTCCAGCCCGCCGGCGCGGCCGACCCGCTGACCCTGGTGTCGGCCACGACGGCCGGCGACCAGGTCGTCCGAGCGGCCCGCCAGGTGCCCGGCGTCGCGTCCGTGACCCCGACGGACCGGACGGACCGGTACGCCCGTGCCGACGTCGTGCTCACCGCCTCCCCCGGAACGGAGGAATCCGACCGCACCGTCGAAGCCCTGCGCCAGCGGGTCGGCACGATCCCCGGCGCCGACGCCCTCGTCGGGGGAGCCACCGCCGAGGCGTACGACACCGCGCAGGCCAACGCCCACGACACCCGCGTCGTGGTGCCGCTCGTCCTCGCCATCGTCTTCGTCGTCCTGGTCGCGCTCCTGCGGGCCCTCGTCGCCCCCGTCCTGCTCGTGGCGACCGTGATCGCCTCCTACTTCGCGGCGCTCGGCGCGAGCTGGCTGCTCTTCCGCACGGTCTACGACTTCCCCGCCCTGGACACCAACGTGCCGCTGCTGTCCTTCCTGTTCCTCGTCGCACTCGGAGTCGACTACAACATCTTCCTGATCGCCCGCACCCGCGAGGACACCACGGCCGGACACGACACCCGCCGCGCCGTGCTGCGTGCCCTGGCCTCCACCGGCGGCGTCATCACCAGCGCCGGCATCCTGCTCGCCGCGGTCTTCGCCGTACTCGGCGTCCTGCCCCTCATCACCCTCACCCAGATCGGCGTCATCGTCGGCATCGGCGTCCTGCTGGACACCCTGCTGGTGCGGACGGTCCTCGTTCCCGCGCTCGTCCTCCTCACCGGCCGCCGCTTCTGGTGGCCCGGGCGGCCGGAGGAGGCCACGGAACGCCGCACGCCCGTCCGAAGCACCTGAACGGCGGGGGGCCGGCCGCACCCGCGGCCGGCCCCCGCCCGCGCCCCGCAGACATCCCGCCGCTCCCAGGAACGGATCAAGCCCCCATGACCGGCAGCACGACCGCAGAGACCGCAGCCGCAGCTCCGTCATCGCCGCGCACCCGGTGGTGGGGACTGGTCGCGATCAGCCTCGGCGTCGCACTGATCATCGTCGACTCGACCATCGTCAACGTCGCGATCCCCAGCATCATCGAGGACCTGGGCATCACCTCGAGCGATGCCCAGTGGGTCCAGGAGACCTACACCCTCGTCTTCGCGGCCCTCCTGCTCGTCGCCGGACGCACCGGTGACCGCCTGGGCCGCCGACGTGTCTTCCTGGCCGGGACCACCGTCTTCGTCCTGGCGAGCCTTGCGGCCGCCACCGCCGCCTCGGGCCCCGCCCTGATCGCCGCCCGTCTGTTGCAGGGCGTGGGCGGGGCCATGATCCTCCCCACGTCCCTGTCGCTGATCAACGCGAACTTCCGCGGCGCCGACCGCGCCCGGGCCTTCGCCGTGTGGGGCTCCACCATCGGCGGGACCGCCGCCCTCGGCCCCCTCCTCGGCGGATGGCTCACCTCCCACCTGTCCTGGCGCTGGGCGTTCGGCATCAACCTGCCTCTCGGGGCACTCGTCGCGGCCGGGGTGTTCCTCCTCGTGGAGGAGAGCAGGGACCCGCGCGCCGAACGCGGCGTCGACCTGCTCGGCGCCGCCCTGTCGGTCATCGGTTTCACCGGCATCGTCTTTGCCCTGATCGAGGGCCGCACCTACGGCTGGTGGCACCTCCAACGCCCGTTCTCCGTGCTCGGGGCGCAGCTGGACGGCGATCCGTCCCCGGTGCCCGTGGCCCTCGCGGTCGGCCTGCTCGCCCTCGCCGCCTTCGCCGCCGTCGAACTCCGCCGCAACCACCGGGGCCGCACCGCCCTGCTGGACCTGCGGCTGTTCACCATCCCCTCGTTCCGCAACGGCAACGTCGTCGCCGGAGTCGTGAGCCTCGGCGAGTTCGGCATTCTCTTCTCCCTGCCGCTGTGGTTCCAGAACGTCCTCGGGTACACGGCCTTCGAGGCAGGGCTCGCCCTGCTGCCGCTCGCCGTCGGAAGCTTCACCGCCAGCGGTCTCAGCGCCGTCCTGGCACCCCGGATCGGCACCGTCAACCTCGTCATGGCCGGCATCACCTGCGAGATCATCGGCGTCGCCGGCATCGGACTGGTGCTCTCGCCCGACGGCAGCGGCTGGCAGGTCGGCCCCTTCCTGCTCGTCTACGGCATCGGCGTCGGCTGGGCCACCGCCCAGATCACCGGCGTCGCGCTGACCGATGTCCCGGTCGCCCGGTCCGGCCAGGGCGCAGGTATCCAGAGCACCACCCGCCAGGTCGGTTCCGCCCTCGGCATCGCCCTGCTCGGCACCGTCCTGTTCACCGCACTCGGCGCAGATCTCAGCCGCGCCCTGCAGGACCACGGAACACCGCCCGCCCGGGCCGAGGCACTGACGGCGAGGGTCCGGACGAGCGCCGGGACGGCCATCCAGCCACTGCTCCACGAGCCGGCCACCCGGCAGGCGGGAGAGCTGGCCCGTGAGTCCTTCACCACCGCGACCTCGCTCGCCGCCTACACCGCCGCCGGCGCACTCACCCTCGGCCTCGGCGCCGCTGTCCGGCTCAAGCGCAAGCTCGCGCTCCAGGCGTGACGCCCTCCGCCTCACCGCGTCCGGAGCAGGAGGTCGAGGAACCAGCGCATCCGCTGACGGTCCTTCGGGAACCGGGCAGCCCAGGGCCGGGACAGATCGAACCAGGCAGCAGGCTGGCCGGGTTCACAGCACAGCGGGATCGCCGGGTCGGCGAAGGCCGCGTAGGAGAATCCCAGGGTGGTCGCCGAGGAGTCCTCACGGAAGCGACGGACGAAAGCCATGGCGGGCCGGTGCATGAGAACCACCGAAAGACCGGTCTCCTCGAACAGTTCACGCACCGCCGCGCGCCGCGGAGTCTCTCCCGGCTCGGCCTTCCCGCCGGGCGGCACCAGGCCCCGCCAGGGATGGTCCACCAACAGGGCCCGGTGCCCCACGGGGTCGAAGACCCAGACCTCGGCCACGAGGGGACCACTGATCCCCGACGGGTCGGCCCGGTCGAGCCAGGTCGCGGAGCCGGGGAGCCTGATCGCTGCCGACCGCACGTCCTGTTCGGCCGCGCGCACGACTCCGGACGGCAGGCAGGAGCGGTTCGCGGCGGTCCGGCCGACGGCCGCCCGGCTCAGGTGCCGTCGCTCCCGCTCGTCCATGCCGCCCCAGATGCCGTGGGCCTCGCCGACCGTCATGGCCGCAGCCGCGCACTGCGAGACGACGGGGCACCGCGCGCACACGGCCTTGGCCCGCTCGGCCTGTGCGGTTCCGGCGCCCTCGCTGCTGAGGGGGAAGAAGAGTTCGGGGTCCTCCGACCGGCATGCGGCGGACTCCCGCCAGCCCGTGTCCCGTCCGGCAGGTCCGCCGGATGCGACTGGCCGGTGGACGTCTGCCCGGTGGACGTCTGCCGGGTCTCGGTGGCCGTTCGTCATCGACCGCTGCCCTCCCGCCTTCGGCCCGCCCGTAGGGTGCGTCCCCGGGCGGGCGTTCCTCCGTGATGGTGAAAAGGGTTGCGGGTGGAGTGTTCGAGGGCCGCTTGCACCATTCCCGCATCGTCTCCACGGCAGGGGTCGTCCCTCGGAGTGGCGTCTGCGGAGTCGGCTCTCGTTTGGCTGAGAGCGCTCTCACTGTTGTTTGTGATGCATGCATGCCAGGACTGTCATTGGTCGACTGGGAGGTGCCGCACCTCCGTGACTGTCTGGCGGGGGTTCCGGCGCGGCTGGTCCCGTCCTCCGAGTTTTCCCGGGCCGCCTTCCGTGGAGGTGGAAGTCATCGCCCGTGAAGCCTTCCTGTCGCTGATTGTCGCTGTTCAAGCGTGCTCTGACGCATGGTCGGCGAACGTGATCGAAGCGGAGCGAACCGGGCGTGTGCCGGTCGGCCGGCCCTCGGGCCGACCCGTGTCGGTGCGGGGGGTTCGGCCCTCTGTGGAGAGATATCCCTTCACCGAGGCGGGTCAGAGTCGTTGACTCCCCTTGAATGCGCCCCTAACCTCCTCAATTTGAGAGCGCTCTCAACCCTACGGCCCACGTTCTTAGTCCCGGCAGGCCGTCCGGGAAGCTCCTCCCGCACGTCGTTCCTTCCTCCCGCCGCGCATCCGCTCCGATGCGTGGCCCCACCCCGGGGAGTTCTCACCGTGCTCAGACCCGATGGCCGTCCCCGCAGGGCCGTGCCCGTTCCCCACCCGTCCGAAGCAGCCCGTTCCCGCCGGACGGTGGCGGCCCGCCGCCGCTTGCTGCGCCCCGGCGCCGTCGCCGTCGCGGCGGCCCTGCTCGGCGCGGCCCTCGCCGCACTCAGCCCGCAGGCGGCGTCCGCCGGCACGGTCGGTGCCGGCAGCTACACCACCCAGCCGCCGGGCCCGCTCCCGTCGGGCTGCGGAAACCTCTCGACCAACCCCCGCCAGTGGGTGACGGCGAATGCGCCTGCGGGCGCGGTGCCCACCAACGACTGGTGGTCCTCGATCCTGTGGAAGAAGACCAACTGCGCATACGGCGAGCCGCTGTTCGCCCACCCGCTGGGCTTCCGGGCCCAGTCGGCGGGCCTCGGCTTCTCGTACACCACGGCGCCCGCGATCTCCGGCAGCGGCACCGGCGTGGGCGAGTACCACTTCCCGTACAGCGAGGACTTCGTCGCGGGCGTGACCGGTCTCGGCGCCTCGGAGGTGAAGGTCGACGGATGGAGCGACTGGACGGTCAGCCCCTCCTTCTCCGACGGGGCGCGTACGGTGCGGGCGACGATCGGTGAGGGCCTGCCCTTCGCCTACTTCCAGGTGACCGGCGGCAACGCCCAGATCTCCGTCGCAGCCGGTGCGAGCGCCACCGTGTGGTCCGACACCGGCTCGGCGATCGGCTACACGATCAAGGGCCACGACTACGTCGCGTACGCCCCGACCGGCGCGACCTGGTCGGTGAACGGCTCGGCCATCACGTCCCCGCTCGCCGGAAAGGGCTACTTCTCGATCGCGGTACTGCCGACCACGCCGTCCACAACGGCCACCGAGCGCGCCGCGCTGGCGGACTCCTACGGCCGGTACGCGCACAGCCACGTCACCGGCAGCACGGTCGCGTACCGCTACGACGAGGCGAGCAGCACGGTCACCACCGACTACCGGTTCACCACCGTCGCCCGCGAGGGCAGCGAGACCGGTACGGTCGCCGCACTGCTGCCCCACCAGTGGCGGTACCTGGCGGGTGGCAGTCCGCTCCCGCAGGCGTACGTCTCGGCGCGCGGCGCGCTCAAGGTCCTCAGCGGCGTCTCCTCGTTCACCACCTCGATGGTCTACCACGGCGTCCTGCCCGAGGTGCCGGCCGTCGGCGACAGCAGCGGCACGGACGCCGCCACGCTGCAGGACTACCTGAACGCCGAGAAGGCCGACCCGACGAAGCAGGTGAGCGACGACACCTACTGGACGGGCAAGGGGCTGGGACGCGCCGCGCGGATCGCGGAGATCGCCGACCAGACCGGGAACACGGCCGTCCGCGACTCGGCGCTGGCCGCGATCAAGTCGAAGCTCACCGACTGGTTCACCGCTTCCCAGGGCAAGACGGCGCACCTGTTCTACTACGACAAGAACTGGGGCACGCTGATCGGCTACCCCGCCTCCTACGGCTCGGACCAGGAGCTGAACGACCACCACTTCCACTACGGCTACTACGTCGCGGCTGCCGCGACCCTCGCCAAGTTCGACCCCGCGTGGGCCACGGAAGGTCAGTACGGCGGCATGGTCGACCTGCTGATCCGTGACGCGAACAACTACGACCGCGGCGACACGCGCTTCCCGTACCTGCGGGACTGGGACGTCTACGACGGCCACGACTGGGCGTCCGGTCACGGCTCGTTCGGCGCGGGCAACAACCAGGAGTCCTCGTCGGAGGGCATGAACTTCGACAACGCCCTCATCCAGTGGGGTGAGGCCACCGGCAACAAGGCCGTCCGCGACGCGGGCATCTACATGTACACCACCCAGGCAGCGGCCATCCAGGACTACTGGTTCGACAGCAGCCACCAGAACTACCCGGCCGCCTTCCCGCACGACGAGGTCGGCATGGTGTGGGGCGACGGCGGCGCCTACGCGACCTGGTTCTCCAGCGCCCCGGAGCAGATCCAGGGCATCAACCTCCTCCCGATCACCGGCGGCCACCTCTACCTCGGCCAGGACCCCGCGTACGTCAAGGCCGACTACCAGGACATGCTCACCAACAGCGGCCACACCCAGCCGACGATCTGGACGGACATCTGGTACGAGTTCCTCGCGCTCGGCGACGGTGACAAGGCGCTCGCGGCCTTCCGCGCCAACAACTCCTTCACCTCGGAGGAGGGGGAGAGCAAGGCCCACACCTTCCACTGGGTCCGCAACCTCGCGGCGCTCGGCACGGTCGACACGACCGTCACGGCCGACACCCCGCTGGCATCGGTGTTCGTGAAGAACGGGGCCCGGACCTACGTCGCCTCGAACATCACCGGCACCACGCGGACGGTGCACTTCTCGGACGGCACCACCGTGGACGTCCCGGCCGGCAAGACGCTGGCCAGTGGCGCGAACACGTGGAGCGGCGGCAGCGCGACCGGTGGTACCGGTGTCGGCGACGGCGGGGGCGGTCCGACGTCCAGCGCCTCGCCGTCCGCGTCGCCGTCGACGAGCGCCTCGGCCGGCACCTCCGCCAGCGCGTCGGCCAGCACCTCCGTCTCGCCCTCCGCGTCGCCGACCGGCGGCACCGTCTCCTCCCCGACGCTGTACCTGCAGTCCGACGGCAGCCTGACCGGCAGCACGCAGGCCGCCGGAACGGCCACCGTGCCCTCCGCGGGCGGCGCGAACCACGACGGCGCCCCGTCCAACCCGCTGACCCTGACCGCCACCGGCCTCAACCTCACCCACAACGGCGGCACCACCGCCTTCGATCTGGCCGTCGACGCCAACACCGCCGTCGGTAACGCCACCCAGCTCCGCCTCTCCTACGACTGTGCGGGCAACGGGAACTGGAACCGCGTCGAGACGTACCACTACTACGCCACCGACCCGGTGCCGGGCGTGGAGCACTACGCTCAGACCGCGGGTCTGGTCTCGGCCACCGGCACGGCCTGCGACCTGGTCAACGGCACGGTCAAGGCGGAGATCTGGAACGCCCTCGGCAGCGGCGGCTCCACCGTCGCCACCGGCAACTCCTCCGTCCTGAACCTGCCCTACACGCCGAGCCCGGTCGTCGACCCGACCCCGACGTCCTCCGCCACCGGCGGCACGTCCTCGCCGACCCTGTACGCGCAGGGCGACGGCAGCCTGACGGGGACGGCGCAGGCGTCCGGCAGCGCGGTGATCGGCTCGGCGGGCGGGGCGAACCACGACGGCACGCCGTCCAGCCCGTTCACACTGACCGCGACCGGCCTCAACCTCACCCACAACGGCGGGACGACCGCGTTCGACCTGGCGGTCGACGCGAACACGGCGGTCGGCAACGCCACCCAGCTCCGCATCTCCTACGACTGCACCGGCGACGGCACCTGGGACCGGGTGGAGACCTACCACTACTTCGCCACCGACCCGGTCGCGGGCTGGGAGCACTACACACAGACCGCCGGCCTGGCCTCCGCGACCGGGACGGCCTGCAACCTGACCGGCGGCACCGTCAAGGCGGAGATCTGGAACGCCCTCGGCGCCGCACCCGGCGCCCTGGGCACCGGAAACCTCACCGTCCTGAGACTGCCCTACAACTGACCTGCCAGCAGCAGGGCGACGCAAGGCCCGGGTCCCGCACGCGGGGCCCGGGCCGTCTGCGCGCCTCAGGCCGTCGGGCTGCCGATTCCGCGCCCGGGTGCGGCCGCGCTCAGGGCCGCGGGCCGGCGCTCGGCGACCGTCTCGGGGTGCCGGTGCCGCCAGTAGGGGTTGTCCAGCGGCAGTTTGCCGCTGACCCGGCCGTACATGCCGAAGGTGGCGATCACGAGTCCCATGGCGAAACTGAAGAGCACGTTGGGCATCCGGAACGCCAGGATGTTGGCGTCCGAGTCGAGCAGCGCCAGGTTGGCGAAGCCGCTGAGCACGAAGAGGGCGCCGACCGTCATGTTGATCGTCGAGGCGGTGTTGCCGCCGACGACCGCGCCGGTGATCAGCGCGGCGGCGGTGACGATCGAGACGAGGCTGAGCAGGCCGTTGCTGGACAGGCCGGCGATGCTCTGCCCGTCGGTGCTGAAGAAGGCGAGGCCGTCGGCGAGGCCGAGGCAGCCGAAGACGAGCAGCATGGCGCCGCAGAGGCCGGCGCCGATCCGGTAGACCTGGGCGAGCCGGTGATCGACGGGGAGTTCGTCGCGAAAGTCCATGACCACACTCCAGAGGGTCTTCACGTGGGACCGTTGGTCCCCACTCTCGCCGCCGACCCCCGGCACCCCCTGTCGCATCGTTCCCGCATCGATGATCCGGGACAGGCGCACCGTCGCGTCCGGCACCGAGCGTCCACGCCAACCGCTCCGACGAATGGCAGCCGGACCGGCCTGCTGGACGGCCTGCAGCCGGACCGGCGGGGCGCGCCGAGTCTCTGCGCGGGACGGCGCAACCGTGAGGGCGCGACGCACATGTCGGTGGGGTTCCGTCTCTCCCTGCCCGCGATGATCGGCGAGTCGGCCCGGGCGCGGGGAGCCCGGACCGTATGGCCGACCGTGTCGCGCGGCGAGGCGAGCAGCCGCTTCACCACCGCCCGACACGGACACCGCTCACGTTGTCCAGGCCGGATCCTCGACCCCGCCGTACCCGCCGACCGGGGCCCGGAGCCGACGGCGGGAGCGAGTCAGAGAGTGATGTGCAGGACGCAGATGTCGTCCCGGCGGTCCTCGGGCGTGACGAGTTCACCCAGAATGCTGTCGAGGACCCGGGGGTTCCCGGCACATGCGGCTGCGGTGCGGGCGAGGCGGTCCAGGCCCTCGTCGATGACCTGGCCCGGCTCCTCGATCAGGCCGTCCGTGTACAGCAGCAGGTGGTCGCCGGGCAGTAGGCGCAGCGTGTCCGGCTCGTAGGTCGGCGTGGCCGTCGCGCCCAGCAGGACGCCGTCGGGGGCGGGGAGGTAGCGGGCCCGGCCCTGGCGGATCAGGAGGGGTGGGAGATGGCCGGCCCGGACCCAGGTGAGTCGCCGGTGGGCGGGCTCGTAGCGGGCCATGATCATGGTGGCGGTGCTGAAGTCCCGTTCGGGGGTGTGCCGCAGGAGGGTGTTCAGCCGGTCGAGGATCGTGTCCAGGGGCATGCCGGTGATGGCCATGCCTTTGGCGGTGAAGCGCAGTTGGGCCATGGTGGCCACCGCGTCCAGCCCGTGGCCGGCGACATCGCCGATGACGAGCAGGGCGCTGCCGTCGGGCAGTTCGATGGCGCTGTACCAGTCGCCGCCGAGGTTGAGGCCTTCCTGCAGGGGTCGGTAGGCGACGTCGACGGTGAGGCCGGCCAGGCGCATGGACTGCTCGGGTGGCGGGAGCAGGGCGTGCTTGAGCCTGGCGGCGAGGTCGCGTTCGGCGGTCAGCAGGCCGCGCTGGACGAGGGCGGTGCGCTCCTGGTCCAGCAGTTGTTGCTCGGCGTTCTTGGCGGCGGTCTGGTCCTGGAAGAAGCCGTGGACCTCCACCGGGTCGCCGTGTGCGTCCGCCGCGGCCTCCGCGACGATCCGCACGTGGCGGATCTCTCCGGTGGGGGTGGTGAGCCGGAAGGTGTGATCGACGGGCTTGCCGTCCCCGAGGAGGTGCCCCACGGCGTCGCCCAGTGCGGGGAGGTCCTCGGCGATGACGCGGGCGCGTAGTTCCTCCGGGGTCGTCGGGCCGAGCGAGCGGTCCCGGCCGAGGATGGAGTAGGCCTCGTCGGACCATGTGATCACGTCGCGGACGAGGTCCCAGTCCGCCCACCCCATGTTCCCGAGGCGCTGCATGGCGGTCAGGCGGCGCTGTTCGCGTTCGCCGCTGTCCAGGCGGGCCCAGGAGACGATCAGCCCAGCCCGGCAGGGCGCCGCCCGGACCGCGAAGCGGGACAGGCGCGGGATGCCGGCGAGGACCTCCTCGTACTCGAACGGTTCCCCCTCGTAGCGGACGCCGGTGGTCAGAGCGCGCAGGTAGCCGTGCCACAGCGCCGTGCCGGCCACGGTCGGGTAGGTCTCCAGGATGCTCCGCCCGACCAGGTCCCTTCCCCGGCGTGACCCGATGTCGACCGCCTCCGGTGAGGCGGCCGCGATCCGGAAGTCCGCGACCTCGCCCGCGGGCCCGAGCTCCGGCAGGAGGAAGATCACCGATCCGGGCAGGGCGTCCAGCATCTCCTGGACCTCCGGCGCGGGCAGTGCCGTGCCCGGACCGGCGTCGGCCGTCGGCCGTCCGCCGGGCCGGTTCCGGCGCGAGGAGAAGACGGCGTCGTCTCCTGCCGGCCCGAAGCCTCCGCCGTCCGACCCGGGCATCGCGGATCCCTTCCCGTCCCTCATACATCGAGCATGGCATGCCCCCGACCAGCAACTCCGGCCGGGCTGCGGCCGCCGGACGGCCGGGTTCGCCGCACGGCCCCTCTGCGGGTTCGGGACGGCGCACGCGGCAGCTCCCCGTCCTGCCGGTGCGCCTCGCAGGCAGGCGCGCACGGTTGTCCCGGGCTGTCCCGGCTGTCCGGAGAAGGGGTCAGGCGGCGGCGGTGAGGTCGGCCCGGCCGAACAGCAGCGCGTAGGTGCGGGGCAGGTGGGCGAGGATGCGGCCGGTGAGGTCGGTGCCGGCCAGGTCGGCGAGGACGGTCAGGACGGTGGAGGCGTCCCAGCGGGCCCGGGCGAGGCTGCAGTCGAGGGCGCGGGCGACGGCTTCGACGAACGCCGGGGCGGGGACCGGCCGGGTGAGGGGAGCTGGGCGGCGATGACGGTGCGGGCGCGGGCGGGAAGTACGGCGGCGAGGTCGCGGCGTTCGTCGCCGGTGAGCCGGGAGCCGAGTACCGCCAGGACGGCGCCCAGGACGCGTTCGGCCTCCGGGCCGGTGTCGTAGCGGCCGGTGGTGCGGACCCGGCGGACGAGGTGGTGCCACGTCATGGCGTCGCCTTCAGGGGTGCGGGCCGCCGGCGTCGGCGGCGCGGGGCCGGTCGGGGCCGGTGGTGCCCGGTCGGGGACGGCCGAAGAGAACGTCGTACCCCGGGGGAGCTGCAGGAGTACGCGCTGGACGAGGTCGTCTCCGGCGGCGTCGGCCGCCGTGCTGAGGACGGCGCCGACGTCCCACGGCGCGGTCGCTTCGGTGGCGCCCTCGATCCAGACGGCGGTGGCGCGCACGAACCGGTCCGCACCGAGGGGTTCGGCGGCCTGCAGCGGGTTGAGCAGGACGAGAGCGAGGGTCTCCGGCAGGCGGGCGGCCAGCTCGGCGCGCACCCCGCCCACCACGTGGGCGCCGAGCAGCGCAAGGACCACGCGGGCCGCCCGCTCGGCTTCCTCGTCGGTGTCGTACTCGCCGCGTCCCCGGAGCTCGGCCAGGAACGCGTCCCATCGGACGGACATGGCAGGGCCTCCCTGTCGTGGACGGGCCCGTTCTGTCAGCCGGTCTCCGGCGTCAGATGCCCGACCGGCTCGGGGAGTTCGACCCAGCCCGGGGAGTTCGAGCAGGCCGGGGAGCCGGGGCTGCGGGGGACGGTCGGCCGGACCCGCCCGTTGCGCCGGGGGAGAGGCGGGGCGGGGCCGGCGACTCTTGGCTGCTCAGGCCTGGATCTGCTTGCGGCTGCCGGTGTGGCTGATGGCGATCTTCCGGGGCTTGGCCTTCTCCGCGACCGGGATCTTCAGGGTCAGCACGCCGGCGTCGTAGTCGGCGGTGATGCCCGCGGGGTCGAGGGTGTCGGACAGCATCACCTGTCGGGAGAAGATGCCGAGCGGGCGCTCGGACAGCTCCCACTTCACGTCCCCGCTGTCGCGGCGGGGGCGGCGCTCGGCCTTCACGGTCAGCATGTTCCGTTCGACGTCGATGTCGATCGCCTCCGGGTCGACGCCCGGCAGGTCGAGGCAGATCACGTAGTCGTCGCCGTCACGGTAGGCGTCCAGCGGCATCGGGGTGGGCCGGGACCACGTGCCCGTGGTGCCCAGGAACTGCTGGGTCAGACGGTCCAGCTCGCGGAACGAATCGGTGCGCATCAGCATCGCGAAACACCTCCAGTTGAAAGGGTGCCAGTGCGCTTTCACCTGAATCCGTTCTAACATGTCATCCATCGGATGACAAACACCGAGTCGTCGAGAGAGTGACACGCATGCCCGAGAGACCCGGCCCTCCACCGATCGTCCCCGCAGCGCCGGTCGGCCCCGCCTCCTTCCTCGCCGCCGCGGCCGCGCTGGGCGTGATCGACGACGCCGTCCGCACCGCCCGGGAAGCACCCGCGATCGACAGCATCCCCACCGCACCCGTGCAGTCCGGCCCCGAGCCGGCGCTGGCCGCGCTGCTCCTGCTGCGCGAGCTGCGCGTCGAACTCGCCGGCTGGGAAGCCCGCCTCGTGGAGACCGCCCGCGCCGCCGGCGCCACCTGGGCCGACCTCGCCCACCCCATGGGCGTCGCCAGCCGCCAGGCCGCCGAGAACCGCTACCTGCGACTCAAGCCCGCCTCCACCCCGTCGCCCGGCACCACTCCCGCTGATGCCACCACCGGCGCCGAACGCGTCAGGGCCGTCCGCGACCGCCGCGCCGCTCAGCGCACCGTCACCACCTGGGCCCGCGACAACGCAGCCGACCTGCGCGTCCTCGCCGCGCAGATCACCGCCCTCGACGACCTGCCGCCCGCCGCCCGGCCGGCACTCGACGCCGTCCGCGCCTCCCTGGCGGCCGCCGACGCCGCGGACCTCCTCGCGCCCCTCGCCGCGGTCCGCGGGCATCTCGGACCCGACCACCCCGGCCTCGCCGACCGCCTCGACGACCTCACCCGGCACACCGACGGCCTCCGCCACGACAGCAACCGGCGCCGCGCCTGAACCCGCCCCGCCGATCGACGCCAACAGCACCTCCGGGACCGGCTCGACCGCACCTGAGCAGCCGTCCCCCGCCGAGAGCGGTGCCGTCACCCGACGCGGCACCGCGTGGGTGGCCGACCCGCACGCGAAGTGGAGCACGCCGTCGCAGCGGTGGTCGAGGTCCGGTCCGGGACGCCCTCGCCGGCGGAGGGCGCGGCCTGGTGGGACGGTTGCCGCCCCGGCAGGGTCCGCCCGGCCCTGTCGGGGTGCGATCACCGGTACCACCATGGGAACCGTCGATCGGTTGCGGGCCGGCACGAACCTTCCCGGCGGCCCACGCCACGGCGGCCACGGCGGCCGAGGCGGCCGAGCACGGTGGTGCCAGGTGCCGAGCGGACGTGCCTGGCCTGTCCGCAGTCACCGGCACGCCGATGCGACCGCGCAGGAGGTGGACCAGTGACAGCAGCCGTCGGGCACAGCCGAGGCCTGACCACCGAACAGGCCGACGAGCTGCTGGCCCGGCACGGCCCGAACGAGGTCGCGCCCCCGGCGGGCACTCCGTTGTGGTTCCGGGTCGCCGCCCAGCTGCGTGATCCGCTCGTCCTCGTCCTGCTGGCCGCGGCGGCGCTGACGCTGGCCACGGGCGATCATGCGGATTCGGTCGTGATCGGACTGGTCGTCGTGGTCAACACGGCCGTCGGCGTGGCCCAGGAGGTCCGTGCCGACCGTGCGGTCGCCGCGCTGTCGGCACTCTGCACACCGAGAACGCGCGTGCTCAGGGACGGCGTCGAGCGCGAGGCCGCTTCGACCGGAATCGTTCCGGGGGACGTCGTCCTGCTGGGGGAGGGGGACGTCGTCCCCGCGGACGCCGTGGTCGCCGAGTCCTCCGCACTGCTGCTGGACGAGTCCGTCCTGACCGGCGAGTCCGTGCCCGTGGACAAGGACGTGACACACGATCCCGGCCTCAGCGCCGGAACGGTGGTGGTCCGCGGCCGGGCCGTCGCCACCGTCACCGCCACCGGCGCGGACAGCACCCTCGGCCGGATCGCCGCCTCGCTGCATCCGCGTCCGCAGCGCACACCGCTGCAGCGCAGGCTGGCCGGGTTGGGCCGGGTGCTCGCGGCCGTGACACTGGTCCTCTGCGCCGTGGTGTTCGCGGTGGGCCTGGTGCGCGGCCAGGGCCTGGAGACGATGGCCGTCACCGCGATCAGCCTGGCGGTCGCCGCCGTTCCCGAATCGCTGCCGGCCGTCGTCACCCTGGCGCTGGCCATCGGCGCGCGCCGGATGGCCGCCCGGCACGCCGTCGTCCGCAGGCTTCCCGCCGTCGAGACCCTCGGCTCGGTCACCGTCCTCGCGACGGACAAGACCGGCACCCTGACGGAGGGCCGCATGGTCGTCGAGCGGTTGTGGGGCCCGGGATGGGCGGCGACGATCACCGGGACGGGCTACCGGCCCACGGGCGGGATCCGGGTGACCGGCCCCCGGGGCCAGGACAGGGCGGTGGCCCTGCTGAGAGCCGCCGCCCTGTGCAACGACGCCTCCCTGCAGGCGCCCGCCGACGGTGCCTCCGAGTGGACCGCCCTCGGCGACCCGACCGAGGCCGCCCTCCTGGCCGCGGCCACCAAGGCCGGACTCGACCTCGCGGAACTCGCGGTGGAGCGCCCCAGGATCGGCGAACTCCCCTTCGACAGCGTCCGCAAACGGATGACCACCGTCCACCGGGCGCCGGACGGCGGGGTGGAGGTGTGCCTGAAGGGCGCCCCCGAAGCCGTGTTGACACCCGACGTCCTCCTGGACGGCCCGGACCTCCTCGACCGGGCCCGCGGCGCGGCCGCCCGGCTTGCCGCCGACGGGTACCGGGTGCTCGCCGTGGCCGCCGCCACGCGCGAGGGCACGGAGACCGCCACCGAGGCGGGACTGCACCTGCTGGGGCTCGCCGCGCTCAGCGACCCGCCCAAGCCGGCCGCCGCCGCCACGATCAGGGCCTGCCGCCGGGCCGGCATCACCCCCGTACTCATCACCGGAGACCATCCGGCCACCGCCCGGGCGCTCGCCGCGCGCGTCGGACTGACCTCCCCCGAGCCGGGTGGCGCGGCGGACGTCGTCACCGGCGCCGACCTCGCCGCCGGTGTCCACCCCGACCTCACCGCGGTCCGCGTCTTCGCCCGCACCGACCCGCAGCAGAAGCTCGACATCGTCGACGCCTGGCGCGAGAACGGCGCCGTCACGGCGATGACCGGCGACGGCGTCAACGACGGCCCGGCCCTGCAACAGGCGGACATCGGCGTCGCCATGGGCCGCCGCGGCAGCGAGGTGGCACGGCAGGCCGCGGACCTGGTGCTGGCGGACGACGAACTGGCCACCGTGGTCTCCGCGATCGAGGAGGGCCGCCGGGTCTACGACAACATCCGCCGCTTCCTGCTGTTCGCGATGTCGGGCGGCGCGGCCGAGATCCTCGTCATGCTGCTCGGCCCCGCCGTGGGACTCCCGCTGCCGCTGCGGGCCGGCCAGATCCTCTGGATCAACCTGCTGACCCACGGCCTGACCGGTGTGGCCGTGGGCGCCGAGCCGGTCGCCGCGCGGACCATGAGCCGCCCGCCGAGGCCCCCGGGCGAGCACGTCCTGGGCGCCGGGCTGTGGCAGGGCGTGCTGCGCCTCGGCGTCCTGGTGACGGCGCTCAGCCTCGCGGTCGGGGTCTGGTCGCAGGACCACGGCGGTGCGTGGCAGAGCCTCCTCTTCCTGACCCTGCTCGCCGCGCAGCTCGGGGTGGTCCTCGGCCTGCGGGAGCGGCTGTTCACCCGGGCCAATCCCTTCCTGCCGCTGGCCGTCGCCGCCTCGGCCCTGCTCGGTCTCGCGGCCTTGTACCTGCCGGCCCTGCAGGACGTCCTGGGAACGGCGCCCGTCTCGTGGCCCGGCCTCGGTGCGGCCGCCGTCGCGGGCCTGGTGGCCTTCACCGCCGCCCGGTTCGATCCGACCACACGGCGGGGTAGCGGGGCGTCGGCGGCCCGCGCCCGGTGAGGGGGTCCGCCCGCCGGGCCGGATGGGCCGGTCGGCCCTCACGGCCCAACGACGGGGGAGCGAGGCTGGAACCATGGCGACGACCGGTGGCAGGGACTACTACGACATCCTCGGCGTGCCCCGCGATGCCGACCCGAAGACGCTGAAGCGGGCCTTCCGGGAGCTCGCCCGCCGCTACCACCCCGACCTCAGCACCGAACCGGGCGCGCAGGACCGGTTCAAGGAGGTCGCCGAGGCATACGGCGTGCTGTCGGACCCGGAGCGGCGGGCCGAGTACGACGAGCGGGGCGCGGCGCGGCCGACGACGGTGTCGGTCGAGGACCTGCTGGCGGGGCTCGACCTCGGCGACGTGTTCGGCGGTGACGTGTTCGGGGGCAGCGGCGGCGGCGGGGGCCGGGCCTTCGGCCGGGGCGGCGGCTTCTTCGGCAACCTGTTCGACGGCCCGTTCGGGGCGCCGCCGGGCGGCGCCGGACCTGCCCCCGAACGGGGCGCGGACATCGAACTCGAACTGACCGTGCCGCTCTCGGCCGTGATGACCGGATCCACCGGGGCGGTGACCGTCCGCCGTCCTGCCGCCTGCCCGGACTGTGGCGGGACGGGTGCCGCCGACGGTGTCCCGCAGCAGTGCCCCCGCTGCCGCGGCAGCGGTCAGCAGGCCACCGAGCGCCGCCGCGGCAGCACCGTCCTGCAGCAGGTGACGACCTGCCGGACGTGCGGCGGCCGCGGCACCGTGGTCCGGGACCCCTGCAGCAGCTGCGCCGGTTCCGGGAGGGCGGTCGTCGACGACCCGGTCAGCTTCCGGATCCCGGCCGGCATCGCGGAGGGCACGATCTTCCGGCTGCCCGGCAGGGGCATGCCGCCGCCGGGCCCGCGGGGGCGGCCGGGCGACGTGTACGTGACCGTGCGGACCGCAGCCGATCCGCGCTTCACCCGCCAGGGGGCGGACCTGTGGCACCGGCTGGAGATCCCCGTGTACCAGGCCGTTCTCGGCGCGACGCCGACCGTCCCCGGGCCGGACGGCCCCGTCCCGCTCACCGTTCCGCCCGGTACCCAGCCGGGGGCCGTGCTCGACCTGCCCGGCCTGGGCCTGCCGCGCGCCGACGGCCGGGGCCGCGGCAGCCTCCGGGTATCGGTCGCGGTCCGCATACCGGAACACCCCGGCGAGGAGGAGCAGGAGCTCTACCGCAGACTGGCCGCCCTCCACGCTCCGCACCCGCCCGCCACCCGTGGCGTGCCCTCGCAGACGGAGACCGGCACCCTGATTCCGGAGCCGCCCGGTGCGGACCGGACCGTCCGGCACCACTGGTGGCACCGGTGGTGGAGGCGACGGGGCGGTGGACCGCACGGCGGGACGTGAGGCGTTCTCGAACCGGTCGGCCGGATCGACCGCCCGCGCGGGTGGTGCTGCCGGGCCGCATGGTCCGGATGGCGGAGCCTCCGGCGAGGAGCGGGGCCGCCGGTGTGCGTAGCGTGGAAGACGGCCTGCGCCGCCGGACCGGCGGACGGTGGCGGTGCGGCCGGGAGGTGCGGCCCGCGTCCGGACCGCTCCGCCACCGGTGGAGCCCGACGGGCGACCTGGTGCGGCCCGCGGACGGCGGCCGCGAACACGGGTGAACACGGAGGTGCGGAGTGGACGACGGAACCGGCAGGGCGCCGCGGATCGTGGTCGGCGTGGACGGCTCGCCGGCCGCTGAGGAGGCCCTGCGCTGGGCCGTCCGCCAGGCCGGCCTGGTCGGCGGCACGGTCGACGCGCTGATCGCTTGGGACTATCCCACCAGCTACGGCTGGCCGTCGCCGATCCTGGAGGGCGTCGACCTGGAGGGCGATGCGCGTCGCTGCCTGGCCGAGGCCGTCGGCAAGGTCACCGGCGGCGACGGTCAGGTCCGACAGCTCGTCGTGCAGGGCCACCCCGCCGCCGCCCTGCTGAACGCCGCCGACGGAGCCGACCTCCTGGTCGTCGGCAACCGCGGCCACGGCGGCTTCGCCGAGGCGTTGCTGGGCTCCGTCGGTCAGCACTGCGTGCACCACGGCCGCTGCCCCGTGGTCGTCGTCCGCGATCCCTCCGACCGAGAGCCGGCGAAGGACAGGTGATCGACTACGCGGCGGTCTTCCGCGCCCTGCCGGGCATGGTCGCCCTGCTCACCCCGGACCTGGTGTACGCGGACGCGAACGAGGAGTTCCTTCAGCTCTCCGGGCGGACGCGAGACCAACTCGTCGGCCGGTACCTGTTCGACGTGTTCCCGGACAACCCGAACGACCCCGAGGCCAGCGGTGCCCGCAACCTGGGGGCGTCCCTGCGCAGGGTCCTGGAGACCGGCGAACGCGACAGCATGGCGATGCAGCGGTACGACGTCGAGAGCCTCGACCGGCCGGGCGAGTGGCAGGAACGCTACTGGAGCCCCGTCAACGCCCCGGTGCTCGGGCCCGACGGCAGGGTGGTGCTCCTGGTGCACCGGGTCGAGGAGATCACCGAGCTCATCGCGGCCCACGGCCTGCCCGAAGGGAGCCGTGCCCGCGTCCTCGAGGCCGAGCTCTACACGAGGGCGCGCGAACTGCAGGAGGTGAACGAGCGCCTGCGCGAGGCCCACGCCCGCGAACGCGAGGTCGCCCTCGCCCTGCAGGCGGCGATGCTGCCGGCTCCCGCACCGCTCGAACAGCTGCGAGCGGCCGTGCGGTACCGGCCGGCCGTCGGCACGTTGAACGTGTGCGGCGACTGGTACGACCTCGTTGCCCTGCCCCGGCACCGGACGGCGGTCGCCGTCGGCGACGTCGTCGGACACGGGCTCTCCGCGGCCGGTGTCATGGGCCAGCTCCGCAGCGCCCTCAGCGCCGCATCACGGGTCACCGAGGGCCCGGCCCAGTCGCTGGAGGTACTCGGCCTCTACTCCCGCTCCGTCGACGGCGCGGAGAACACCACGGCCGCCACCGCCTTCATCGACCACGACGTCGGAACGATCACCTACAGCAGCGCGGGCCACCTGCCGCCGGTGCTGCTGCACGCCGACGGCGCCTTCGAGTTCCTCGACCGGGCCACCGACCCGCCGCTCGGTGCCCGGCCGGAACACGTGTCGCGCCCCCAGGCCACCGTGGCCTTCGAGGAGGGCGACACCCTCGTCCTGTACACCGACGGTCTGGTCGAGCGGCGCCGCGAGGACATCGACGTCGGTCTCGACCGTCTCGCCCGCGCCCTGGCCGCCCGCGCGACGGACCCGCCCGACGCCCTGGCCGACAGCGTGCTGGCCGACCTGCTGCCACCCGGCGGCGCCACCGACGACACGGTGCTCGTCGTCGCCCGGCTGTGAACCGCTCCCGTGCGCGGGCCGCGAGTCCGTCGCGCGACGGCTGCCCGTTCATCGCACGATGGAAGTGCGGGTCCGGACACTACGTGGAGCCCCCGTCCGGACCGGACGGGGAGGGCCTTGGTCGGGAGGAGCGAACATGCACTCTGACGGCCCGGAACGGGCCACGGACGCAGCCGCTGCCGGCACCCCGGAGGTACGCGCGGACCACTGGCGCCGCGCCCGGGAGCGGCTCGACGGTCTGCCCGGCGGACGTGGACTGAACATCGCTCACGAGGCCGTCGACCGGCATGTCGCCGCCGGCCGGGGAGACAGGCCGGCACTGCGCTGCATCGCCGCCGACGGCACCGTCACCGAGATCACCTACGGCCGACTCGCCCGGCTCAGCAACCGGTTCGCCGGCGGACTGCAGGCACTCGGAGTCGGTCCCGGCGACCGGGTCGCCTCGCTGCTCCACCGCTGCCCCGAGCTGTACGCGTCGGTGCTCGGCACGCTGAAGAACACCTCGGTGTTCTGCCCGCTGTTCCCCGCCTTCGGGCCGGTGCCGGTCGAGGAGCGGCTGCGGCTGGGCGACGTGCGGGTGCTGGTCACCACCGGGGACCTCTACCGCCGCAAGGTGGCCGGCCGTCGGGAACACCTGCCGCGCCTCGAACACGTCCTGATCGTCGGCCCGACCACCGAGGCCTTCCCGGGCACCCTTCCCTTCGACGCGCTGACGGCCGACGCATCCGACGACTTCACCATCCCGGACACCGACCCGCAGGACATGGCGCTGCTCCACTTCACCAGCGGGACCACCGGCACGCCCAAGGGCGCCGTCCACGTCCACGAAGCCGTGGTCGCCCACCACGCCACGGCCGCGCTCGCCCTCGACCTCCGACCGGACGACGTGTTCTGGTGCACCGCCGACCCCGGGTGGGTCACCGGTACGTCCTACGGGATCATCGCCCCGCTCACCCACGGGGTCACCGCCGTCGTCGACGCCGGCGAGTACGAGGCCCGGCGCTGGTACGGCATCCTCTCCCGCGAGCGGGTGAACGTCTGGTACACCGCGCCCACGGCCATCCGGATGCTGATGCGGGTCTCACCCCGCGGAGCCCCGCCCGAACTCCCGCGCTCCTTCGACCTGTCGGCGCTGCGCTTCATCGCGAGCGTGGGCGAGCCGCTCAATCCCGAGGCCGTCCGCTGGGGAGAGGAGATCCTCGGCATGCCCATCCACGACAACTGGTGGCAGACCGAGACCGGCTGCATCATGATCGCCAACGTT
The DNA here is from genome assembly GCF_039528095.1 of Kitasatospora arboriphila. Taxonomy (NCBI): domain Bacteria; kingdom Bacillati; phylum Actinomycetota; class Actinomycetes; order Kitasatosporales; family Streptomycetaceae; genus Kitasatospora; species Kitasatospora arboriphila. Next base: position 121,461 of record NZ_BAAALD010000006.1, on the reverse strand, counting down.
GCGGGCGGCGAGGTACGGCCCGGGTCGATGGGACGGCCGCTCCCGGGCGTCGAGGCGGGGGTGCTGGAACGCGGGCCCGACGGCCGGGCGGTCGTACGGAACGGTCGGGTGACCGTCCTGCAGGAGCCGGGCGGCGAGGGCGAGCTCGCGCTGCGCCCCGGGTGGCCGTCGATGTTCCGCGGCTACCTGAACGCCGACGACCGCTACCGGGCCTGCTTCGCCGACGGCTGGTACCTCACCGGCGACGTGGCCCGGCGGGACAGCGACGGCTGGTACTGGTTCGTCGGCCGGGCCGACGACGTCATCAAGTCCGCGGGCCATCTCATCGGGCCCTTCGAGGTCGAGAGCACGCTGATGGAACACCCGGCCGTGGCCGAGGCCGGAGTGATCGGGCGCCCCGACCCGGTCGCGGGGGAGGTCGTGAAGGCCTTCGTCTCGCTCAAGCCGGGATTCGAGCCGGGAACCCCGCTCGTCCGCGACATCACGGCCTTCGCCCGGCGGCGGCTCGGCCCCGCCATCGCCCCGCGCGAGATCGCCTTCGACCAGCACCTGCCGAAGACCCGCAGCGGGAAGGTGATGCGTCGGCTCCTGCGGGCCCGTGAACTCGGCCTCCCGGAGGGCGACCTCTCCACCCTGGAGGAGACGCGATGACCGCCCGCAAACGCGCGCACGCCCGCCGCTCCGCGGATCACGCCGGTGAGCGGACCGGGCACCGGCACGAGCTGCTGCGCGAGATGGTGCGGATCCGCCGCTTCGAAGAGCTCTGCGTGGAGCTGTACAGCGCTGGGGAGATCCGCGGGTTCGTCCACCTGTGCATCGGCGAGGAGGCCGTCTCCGTCGGCGTCCTCGGCGCTCTGACGCAGGACGACGCCGTGGTGACCACCTACCGGGAGCACGGCCACGCCCTGGCGCGCGGCATTCCGGCCGAGGCCGTGCTCGCCGAGATGCTCGGCAGGATCACCGGGTGCAGCCGGGGGCGGGGCGGGTCGATGCACCTGTTCGACACCGGCCGGCGGTTCTACGGAGGCCACGGCATCGTCGCCGGCGGCCTGCCGGTGGCGGCCGGGCTGGCCCTCGCCGACCGGCTCCGCCACGACGGGCAACTGGCCTGCTGCCTCTTCGGAGACGGCGCCTTCGCCGAGGGCGAGTTCCACGAGACCGCCAACCTGGCCGCCCTGTGGGAGCTGCCCCTGCTGCTCGTCTGCGAGAACAACCTCTATGCCATGGGCACCCCGCTGGCCAGGGAACACGCCCAGATCGACCTCGCCGCCCGCGCCGCCTCCTACGGCATGGTCGCCTGGGCGGTGGACGGCATGGACGTCCTCGCCGTCGAGCGGGCGACGCGCCGGGCGGCCGCGCTCGTCCGCGAGGGCCACGGCCCCTGCTTCCTCGAACTGCGCACCTACCGCTTCCGCGCCCACTCGATGTACGACCCCGACCTCTACCGTGACAAGGCCGAGGTCGAACGGTGGAAGCACCGCGACCCGATCACCGCCCTCGTCCGCCGGATGCAGACCGAGGACGGCTACGACGACGACGCGCTCGCACTCCTCGAGAAAGGCGTCGCCGACGAACTCGACCGGGCCCTGGAAAAGGCCCGCGAAGGCGCCCCGGAACCGGTGGAGGACCTCCTGCGCTTCGTGCACAGCCACCGGGAGGCGCCGTGACACCGGCCGGGACCGCCGCCAAGGGCGTCACGTACCGTGAGGCGCTCCGCGAGGCCATGCGCGAGGCGCTGGCCGCCGACGACCGGGTCTTCCTCATGGGCGAGGACGTCGGACGCTACGGCGGCGCGTTCGGCGTGAGCCTGGGCCTGCTCGACGAGTTCGGACCGGACCGCATCCGGGACACGCCGCTGTCGGAGTCCGCGTTCGTCGGCGCGGGCATCGGCGCCGCCATCGCGGGGATGCGTCCGATCGTCGAGATCATGACCGTCAACTTCAGCCTGCTGGCTCTGGACCAGATCCTCAACAACGCCGCCACGCTGCTCCACATGTCCGGAGGCCAGGTGGCCGTGCCCCTGGTGATCCGCATGACCACCGGTGCCGGACGCCAGCTCGCCGCCCAGCACTCTCACAGCCTGGAGGGCTGGTACGCGCACATCCCCGGCATCCGCGTCCTCGCCCCCGCGACGGTCGCCGACGCCCGCCACATGCTGGCACCGGCACTGGCCGACCCCGACCCCGTGGTGATCTTCGAACACGGCTCGCTCTACAACGCCTCCGGCTCCCCGGATCCCGACGGCGGACCGGTTGACCTGGCAACGGCGGCCGTCCGGCGCCCCGGCACGGCCGTCAGCCTCGTCACGTACGGGGGTTCCCTCGGCAAGGCGCTGGATGCTGCCGAGCGGCTCGCCGAGGACGGGACGGACGCCGAGGTCGTCGACCTGCGCACGCTCCGGCCGCTGGACGACGACACCGTCATGGGCTCCGTCCGCCGGACGCACCGGGCCGTGGTCGTCGACGAGGGCTGGCGGACCGGCGGCCTCTCCGCCGAGATCGCGGCCAGGATCACCGAGCAGGCCTTCTACGACCTGGACGCACCGGTCGAGCGGGTCTGCGCGGCCGAGGTCCCGGTGCCCTACGCCCACCAGCTGGAGGAGGCGGCACTGCCCCAGACCGCGGACGTCATGGCGGCCGTCCGACGGGCGGTCGGCTGACATGGCCGAGTTCACCATGCCCTCCCTGGGGGCCGACATGACCGAGGGCACCCTCCTGGAATGGCTCGTCCGCCCCGGGGACAGGGTCGACCGCGGTGACATCGTGGCCGTGGTGGACACCGCCAAGGCCGCCATCGAAGTGGAGTGCTTCGAGACCGGCACCGTCGAAGAGCTCCTGGTCGAACCCGGGACCGTGGTGCCGGTCGGCGCGCCGCTGGCCGTCATCGCCGCGGACACCGGCACGGACTCGGGTACGGGCACGGGCACGGGTACGCCGGCCGGGGCGCCGTCCGCCGTGGCGGACGAGCGGCCGGCGGAACAGCACGCGCAGCCGGTCGCCACCCCGTTGGTCCGACGGCTGGCCGAGGCGGGCGGTGTCGACCTGGCCGACGTCCACGGGACGGGGCCCGGCGGGCGGATCACCAGGGCGGACGTGGAAGCCGCACCACACGCGTCCGCCGAGCACCCGGCAGAACCGGCGGCCGCAGGCCCGTCGAGAACCCGTTCCCGCGACCAAGGCCCGTCGGAGCCGGGCCCGCCCACCGCGGTGGAAGCGGCCGGTGCGCGGATCCGGGCCACACCGATGGCCCGGCGGATCGCCGAGGAGGCGGGGCTGGACCTGGCCCTGGTACGGGGGAGCGGTGCCGACGGAGCCGTCCGCGCGGCCGACGTCCGCGCCGCGCTGCGCCCGGCGGAGACGGAGGGAGCGCGGGCGGGCGCCGAATCGCCGCGGACGGCTCCCGAGTCGGCACGGACGGCCGGCGCACGGGCCGAGGCGATGCGGCAGGCCGTCGGCGCCCTGATGGACCGCTCCAAGCGGGAGATCCCCCACTACTACCTGTCGACCACGGTCGACCTCGCGGCCGCCGTGCGGTGGCTGCGCGAGCGGAACCGGCAACTGCCGGTCTCCGAACGGCTGGTGCCGGCCGCCCTGATGCTCAAGGCCGCGGCGCTCGCCGCCCGCGAGGTACCACAGCTCAACGGCTGGTGGACCGACGGATTCACCCCCGCACCCGCCGTCCACCTCGGCGTTGCCGTCGCCCTGCGCGGCGGCGGGCTGATCGCGCCCGCCATCCGCGACGCCGCCGATCTGCCGCTGCCCGAGCTCATGGCACGCCTGCGCGACCTGGTCGCACGCGCCAGGGCCGGCCGACTGCGCCGGTCCGAGACGTCCGACCCGTCGATCACCGTGACCAGCCTCGGTGATCAGGGGGTGGAGGCGGTGTTCGGGGTGATCTATCCGCCCCAGGTCGCCCTGGTCGGCCTGGGCAAGGTCGTCGAGCGCCCCTGGGCCGCGGACGGCATGCTCGGGGTCCGGCCCGTGGTCACCGCCACCCTGTCGGCCGACCACCGGGCCAGCGACGGCGCCACCGGCGCCCGCTACCTGTCGGCGCTCGACCGACTGCTCCAGCAACCGGAGGAACTGTGAACCAGGACCAGGCCGAGGAACTCGTCAAGGAGGTGCTCCTCGACATCGTGCCCGACGCCGACTTCACCGAGACGGACGCGCAGGCCGACCTCAGGCAGGAACTCGAACTCGACTCCATGGACTTCCTGACGCTGGTGGAACGGCTGTCCGCGCGAGCGGGCTGCCGGATCGACGAGGACGACTACCCGCGCATGGCCACGCTCGCCGGGAGCGCCGCCCTCCTGGCCGAACGCACCTGAACGGGCCTGCGGTGCTCGAAGTGGTGCGGTCGGGTGCCCGGACCGGGAAATCCCGGAGCGGCGGACGGTCGGGACGGAGCGCCCCCGGCGGGTGGGATCAGACCAGCCCGGCCCCCCAGGTCCTGGCCCGGTCGAGTTCCCCGGCCCGCAGCGGGCCTTCGGCGTCCTCGACGATGAACCCCTCGGGCTCGGCCAGCACGTCGTAGTGGTGGTGGGCCAGCCGCCGGGCGATCCCGTCCGCCGCGCCGCCGCTCATGCGGGAGTCGGCGCGGGTGTCGAACGCGGCGGCGTGCGTGCCGTTCTCGGTGTCCGGCAGGTGGTGGAACCAGGTCCGCAGGCCCGGGTTCTCGTCCGGCTCGTCGCCGGCCACCAGCGCCCCGCTCTCCCGTGCCGCCTTCTGCGCCTTCGTGCCGCGGGCCAGGCCGCGACTGAGACCGGAGGACATTCCGTGCATGTGGGTGGGGCCGCCGACCACCAGAAGGTCGGCCGACCGGGTGACGTCGGCGGTCGCCCCGCCGACCGGCAGGCAACTGACCTGCGCGTCCGGCGCGGCCTCGTGGACGCCCTCGGCGATGGCCTCGGCGATCTGCCGGGTGTTGCCGTACATGCTCTCGTAGACGATCACTGCCTGCATGGCTCGGTCACCTCGCTGTGCGTCCGGATGTGCGGAGCGCGGTGCCGCCCGGGTGCCGTCCGCAGTACTCATGAACACGGCGGCCTCCGGTGCGACAGGGCTTGACCACCCACCGCCATGCTCAACCCGGGAGCCGGCGGCCGGAAGGGCCGGCCGGACCTGATGCGGCGGGCCGGCCGGGTCGTCGTGGCCGGACGCGTGGGTCGACGGGCCGGACCGAGGGGAGCGGCCGTGTCCGTCACCGTGCCGACGGGCTCGCGCGGGTCGGCAGCCGTCCGCCCGTCCGCGCAGGGACGCACGACCCGCCGCGGACCGACGGAAGTCAGCCGCGGAGACCGGGCGACGTGGCGTCCGCGCCGTGCAGCCCTGCCCTGATCCATTCGTCGTCCGTCGCCCGACCCCCTCCGGCGCCGACCGGCCCCATCGTCCCGGCGCAGGCCCGGGGACGGGGAGATCGGCCCCTCGCCGGCGCGGAAGAACCATCGGCCGGTCCCGGACGTCGCATCCGCACGGACGTCGCGTCCGCCGGATCGGCCGGCGCCGGGGCTCATTCGGTGTCGGGAGCGGGCACGGTGGTGACCGGGCAGTGGGCGCGGTGCAGCAGGCCGTGGGGGACGGAGCCGAGCCGCATCCCGGTGAACCCGCCGCGGCCGCGCCGTCCGACGACGAGCGCCAGCGCCTTCTCGGAGGCCTCGGCCAGTTCTTCCACCGGATGGCCGCGTACGACCTGGCGGGTCACGGTGGTGTCCGGGAAGTTCTCCGCCTGCTCGGCCACCGCATCGTGAAGCAGCCGACGGCACTTCTGGAGCACGACGACTTCGTCCGTGGACTCCAGCAGCGACGGCTGCCACACCCAGAGCGTCCGCAGGTCCGCGCCGCGGGCCGCGGCGGCAGCGAAGGCGTACGCCAGAGCGGCGCGGGAGGCCGGGCTGCCGTCGACACCGGCGACGAGGTACGGCGGTTGTTCGGTGCTGTTCTCGGGCTCCAGCACCACGACCACCGGGCAGGCTGCCTGGGAACTGACCGGGACGGCGACCGAGTTCGTACTGAGGAACTCCTCCAGACGGCTCAGCCGCCGCGAGCCGAGGACGATCAGGCACGCGTCGTGCGACTCGTGGCACAGCACCTGGGCCGGGGGACCTTCGGCAAGCACGGTCACGAGGTCGAGGTCGGGGTGCCCGTCCGAGACGAGGGCGGCGGCCTCCTCGAGCACCCGACGCCCGGCCTTCCGGCGCCCCGAGCCAACGGCACGGTGCGGTCTGTGGTGGCTCGGTGCGGTGGCGTGCGCCAGCCGCAGCTGCACTCCGCGACGCTCGGCTTCGTCGGCCGCCCAGACCAGGGCCGGCTGAGCGCCGTCCCTGTGGTCCACGCCGACGACGACCGGGCGGGACTGCCGAGAGCCGGTCATTGCTCCTCCAACCCGAGTCGTTTCCCGCCCCATGGGAACCGTAAGGGCCGAGGTGCCGCCGTGGGCAGGGCCGAGCGGTCCCTGTCGGGTGGGCCGGGTGCATCCGACCACTCCGCCACGAGCCGGCCGGACCTGCGGCTCCGCTTCGGTCCCGCGGGCGATCCGGCAGGCGGGGCGGCGGGCCGTGGCGAGGTCGACGGGGCCGCATTCATTGCCGCACCGCGGCGGTGGCCGGCCGTTCACGACCGGACCGGGACGCTGTCGGGCTCCGGCAGAGACGGTGCGCGGCCACGCACCGCACCACGGACGGCGACGTCCCCCTGCGGGCCGATCCCGGCCCCGCGGCCCTCGGGTCGGGGCCGGTCGGCCCTGCCGCCGGCCGTCGCGGCCGTTCGACCATGGGGGTGTCCGGAGCGTGTCGCAGGTACGGCGGGTCCCGGCCGTACCGAAACGCCCGGCCTTGCGCCGACCTTCCAGGAGGTGATCGCCGTGACCGGCGTAAAGGCGACTCCCGTACGGCTCGAAGCCAGATTGGACCTACCGGTCTCACGCTGGCTCTGGCTGATCAAGTGGCTTCTGGCGATACCCCACTGGATCGTCCTCTGCTTCCTCTGGGCGGCCTTCTTCCTGCTGACGGTGGTCGTGTTCTTCGCGGTCCTCTTCACGGGCGCCTATCCGCGGTGGATCTTCGACTTCAACCTCGGGGTGCTGCGCTGGACATGGCGGGTCTCGTACTACTCCTACGGCGGCCTCGGCACCGACCGCTACCCGCCGTTCAGCCTCGGGGAGGAGCCCGACTACCCCGCCACACTCGCCGTCGCCCGCCCGGAACGGCTGTCCCGAGGGCTGGTGCTGGTCAAGTGGTGGCTGCTGGCGATCCCGCACTACGCCGTCCTCGGCTTCTTCCTCGGCGGCGCGGGGGACAGGGGCGGCGGCGGTCTGATCGGTCTGCTCGCCCTCTTCGCCGGTGTGTCGCTGGCCTTCACCGCCCGTTATCCGGCGGGCATCTTCGACCTGATCGTCGGGCTGAACCGCTGGGTCTTCCGCGTCGTCGCGTACGCGGCGCTGATGACCGACGTGTACCCGCCCTTCCGCCTCGACCAGGGCGCCACCGACCTGGTCGGCGAACCGATGCCTGCACCGGGTCGGTGACCCGACCCGCGAACCGCGCACGACGGCGGGTCGCGGACGGCGCTCGGTGACCCGGGCGGCACTGCCGGCCGCGGCTGACAAGCAGGGCACGACGATCCGGCCCGGGATGCGGCTGCGTGCTTCGCGGTCACGGGGGCGGACGCCCAGGATCGCCCTGTCCGGACGGCGCGCCGGGACGCGGGCATGGGCCCGAGCCTCCGGGGGCGGTCCGGTTCAGCCGCGGCGGGCCTCGCCGTTGCCGGGCTCGCGGGCGGCTCGTCCGCTCCAGACGGGTTCGAGCTCGGCCCACGAGCGCTGCCAGGCCGCGTCCGCCCGGCGGTTCAGACCGGTCAGGCGGAGACCGAGGACGCAGGCGGTGAGGAGGGACAGGCAGCCGAAGACGAACAGGCCGAGACTCACCGCGTCGGAGACGAGATCGGCGGTGCTGGGCGGCGCGGGGACGAACTGCCCGGAGTCGCCCACCCAGACGGTCGTCGTGGCGCCCGTCGGGGTCGGCCGGCCCAGCTGGACCGTGCCGGTGTTGTGCTGTCCGGCGGGGTAGGTCCAGGCCGCGGCGGCACGGTAGCGGCCGGCCACGGCATCGGCCGTGCCACCGGAGTTCCGGGTCGGCGTGAGCAGGACCGCGTCGATGCGGTGCAGGTGGGGCGTCGCCGCCTCGGCACGCCGTTCGGCCGAGCCGAGGTCGGCTCGGGCAGCCACGGCGCCGAGCAGTGCCGCCACGACGACCGCGAGCACGGCGAGGACGAGCGAGCGGCTGCGGGAGCGGTCCGCGGCCCGGGCCAGGGCGTTGTGCTCGGTGCCGAGAGCCCGGCGCAGGTGGCGCTGCCATGGGCGGGTGACGCGGGTGCCGTGGGTGCCGGCCATCGGGAACTCCTTTGCGGACGGGGGTGCACGGTCGGGAGCGGACCGCCGCCACCCGTCGCCTTCCGGCAGCCGGGTGGTGCAGGGCCGGGGGCTCCTGCGGGTCGCGTTCGAGAAGAACTCTGCGGGCGACGGTCCGGGCAGGAACAGGGACCGACCGGGCCGACCGGAGGGCCGGTGGTCCCTGACCGGCGACGGCTCCCGCGCGGGGGACGGCCTGTCCGGTCCGGCGACGAACCGTCAGCCCGACCGCCCCGGCCGGGACCATCGGGGCACGGGCGACGGGACTGCCGGCGAGGAGGACAGGGCCGTCGGTCCCTGGGAAGGCACCCGGCCCCTCTCCGAGGATCTTCACCGTGGGTCACGGGCACAGCAGTGTCCGCCCGCTTCCCCGAGCACACCGCAAAGGAGCGCGTGATGTCCCTACACGGCCGCGGAAAGGCCCTGCAGAGAAACCCGGATGACGGTCCGTCCGGCACGGCCGGCGGCTTCGGCCTGCCGGCGGCGACCGCACTGGTGGTCGGCAGCGTCATCGGCACCGGCGTCTTCGCGCTGCCGTCCGCACTCGCCCCGTACGGGCCGATCGCCCTGGTGGCGTTCGCCCTGGTGACGATCGGGGCCCTGGCCCTGGCGGTGACCTTCGGCCGGCTGTCGGAGCGGGTGCCGGGAAGCGGCGGACCGTACGTCTACGCCCGGGAGGCGTTCGGGGAGTTCGCCGGGTTCCTCACCGCGTGGTCGTACTGGATCACCGCCTGGGCGGGCAACGCGGCCATCGCGGTGGCCTGGGTCGGCTACGTCGAGGTGTTCGTCAACCGGGGACACCACACCGGTGGCTCGATCGCGATCGCGCTCGCGGGCCTGTGGGTGCCGGCCGTCGTCAACCTGACGGGCGTCCGGGCCGTCGGCGCGTTCCAGGTCGTCACCACGGTGCTGAAGTTCCTGCCGCTGGCCTTCATGGGCACGGTCGGCCTGCTGTTCGTGAAGTCCGGGAACTTCGGTGCCTTCAACGCCAGTGGGACGTCGGCGCTCGGGGCGGTGTCGGCGGCGGGGGCGATCGCCCTGTTCAGCTACATCGGCCTGGAGACCGCCTCGGTGGCCGCCGGACGGGTCCGCGATCCCAGGCGCAACGTCCCGCGTGCCACGGTGTACGGCACGCTGGCGTGCGCCGCGATCTACCTGCTGGGCACGCTGGCCGTCTTCGGGACCGTGCCGCACGCCCGACTCGGTTCCTCCACGGCGCCGTTCACGGACGCGGTGAACACCGTCGCGGGCGGCCACTGGGCCGGTGACCTGGTCGCGGCGGCGGCGATCGTCTCCGGCATCGGCGCACTCAACGGGTGGACGCTGATCTGCGCCGAGATGCCGATGGCCGCCGCCCGCGACGGACTCTTCCCGGCCGCCTTCACCAAGGTCCGAGGGCGCGCCGGCGTGCCGGCCTTCGGCATCGTCTCGGCGACCGTCCTCGCCTCGGTGCTCACCGTGGTCAGCTACACCCGCTTCACCCAGGTCTTCACCGGGATCGTGCTGCTGAGCGTGCTCACCGCAGCCGTCCCCTACCTGGTCGCGGCCGCGGCCCAGGTGCTCTGGCTGGTGCAGCACGGCCGTGAGGAGCTCGACCGGCGCCGCCTGCTCCGGGACACCACCGTCGCCGTCGCGGCCCTGGCGTTCTCCTACTGGTCCATCCAGGGCAGCGGCTACCAGACCGTCTACTACGGCCTGTTCACCATCCTGCTCGGCATTCCCGCGTACATCTGGCTGAAGCGCCCGCGCACCCGCACGGCCGGGACCGGTGTCCTCACCGAAGCCCCGTCCACCTGGACCGCGCAGGCCGGGTCCGCGCAGGCCGGGCGCGAGGAATCGCGGCCCGCGGCGGCCCGCGGCGCACGCCGTGCGGGCCTGCCCACCCTCCTCCGTCGCGCGCTGACGCCGCGCCACCAGCACTGACAACCAAGGAGCACACCGGCATGTCCACTCTGCGTGTCGACTCGGAAGCCGGCCGGCTGCGTCAGGTGATCCTGCACCGCCCCGGCCTGGAACTCTCCCGGCTCACCCCGCGCAACGTCGACGAGCTGCTCTTCGACGACATCCTGTGGGCCAAGCGGGCCCGCGAGGAGCACGACGCCTTCGCCCAGGTGCTGCGCGACCACGGCGTGCGCGTCCACCACTACGCCGACCTGCTCGCCGAGACCCTCGACCTGGCACCCGCCCGTGCCTGGCTGCTCGGCCAGGTCGTCACTCCGGCCGCCGTCGGCCCGGCCCTGGTGGAGCCGGTGCGGGAACTGTGCGAGCAGCTCGACGGCACGACGCTCGCCGAGTACCTGATCGGCGGCGTCCTCAAGAACGACCTGCCGATCCGCAGGCCCCACAGCCTGCTCTGGAACACGCTGGGCGAGCAGGACTTCGCCCTCCCACCCCTGCCCAACCACCTCTTCCCGCGCGACAACTCCTGTTGGATCGGCGCCCGCTACAGCCTCAATCCGATGGCCAGGCCCGCCCGCCGCCGGGAGACCCTGCACACGGCGGCGATCTACCGCTTCCACCCGCTGTTCGCCGAGACCGCGCCGCCGCTGCTGGACGGCACCGCGATCGGCCCCGGTCCGAGCCTGGAGGGAGGCGACGTGCACGTCCTCGCCCCCGGGGTGGTCATGGTCGGCATGGGTGAGCGCACCACCGCGCAGGCGGTCGAACTGCTGGCCCAGAACCTCTTCCTGTTCGGCGCCGCCCACCGGGTGATCGCCGTGCGGCTGCCGGAGAGCCGGGCGTTCATGCACCTCGACACCGTTCTGACGATGATCGACCGGGACACCTTCGCGGTCCACCCCGGCCTGGCCGACCGGCTGCGCTCGTGGACCCTCACCCCCGCCCCCGAACGGCCCAGCGGCCTCGAGGTCACCCCGGACGCCGACCTGGCGGCCTCCCTCGCCGAGTCGCTCGGCGTGGACAAGGTCCGCCTCCTCTCCGCCGAGCAGGACGCCCGGGCCGCCGAGCGCGAGCAGTGGGACGACGGCAGCAACTTCCTCGCCCTCGAGCCCGGCGTCGTCGTCGGCTACGAGCGCAACACCACCACCAACACCCACCTGCGCAGGCAGGGCATCGAGATCGTCACCATCGCCGGTTCCGAGCTCGGCCGCGGCCGCGGCGGCCCCCGCTGCATGAGCTGCCCGATCCAGCGCGATCCCGTCGACTGACCCACACGGAGGACGAACCCGCCATGACCGTCAACCTGAACGGCCGCCACTACCTGACCGACTTCGACTTCACCGCGGCCGAGATCCACCACCTGCTCGACCTCGCCGCCGAGCTGAAGGCCGCCAAGCGGGCCGGCACGGAGGTCCCGCGGCTGACCGGCCGCCGTCTCGCGCTGATCTTCGAGAAGAGCTCCACCCGGACCCGCTGCGCCTTCGAGGTGGCCGCGGCCGACCAGGGCGCCACCACCACCTACCTCGGCCCCGACAGCGCGCACATCGGCCACAAGGAATCCGTCGCCGACACCGCCCGCGTGCTCGGCCGGATGTACGACGGCATCGAGTACCGCGGCTACGCCCAGGCCACCGTGACCGAACTCGCCGAGCACGCCGGCGTCCCCGTCTACAACGGCCTGACCGACGAGCGCCACCCCACCCAGAGCCTGTGCGACGTCTTCACCATGCGTGAGCACAGCGGCAGGCCGCTGGAGCAGATCTCCTTCTGCTACCTGGGCGATGCCCGCAACAACACCGCCAACTCGCTGATGGCGATGGGCAGCCTGCTCGGCATGGACGTCCGCGTCGCGGCACCGCGCGAGCTGTGGCCGGACCCGTCCCTGGTGCAGGAGTGCCTGCTGCGCGGCGGGGACAGCGGCGCCCGGCTCACCCTCACCGAAGAGGTCGGCGAGGCCGTGAGCGGCGCGGACTACCTGTACACCGACGTCTGGGTCTCGATGGGCGAGGACCACAGCCGGTGGAAGGAGCGCATCGACCTGCTGCTGCCGTACCAGGTCAACGCAGGGGTCATGGCCGCGACCGGAAACCCCGGCACCGCGTTCCTGCACTGCCTGCCCGCCCTGCACGACCGCCGCACCGAACTCGGCGCCGAACTCGCCGAGCAGCACGGACTCGACGGCCTCGAAGTCACCGACGAGGTGTTCGAGTCGCCCGCGTCACTGGTCTTCGAGCAGGCCGAGAACCGCATGCACACCATCAAGGCGATCCTCGTCGCCACCCTCGGGAGGGACTGACCATGCGCATCGTCGTCGCCGTCGGCGGCAACGCCCTGCTCCGGCGCGGGGAGCACCCGGACGCCGCCGTCCAGCAACACCACGTCCACGACGCCGCCCGATCACTCGCCGAACTCGTCCTCGCCGGGCACGAGGTGGTGATCACCCACGGTAACGGTCCGCAGGTCGGCCTGCTCGCCGCCGAGAGCGAGACCGACCCGGCACTGACCGTGTCCTACCCGCTGGACGTCGTCGGCGCCGAGACCCAGGGCATGATCGGTACGCTGCTCGTCCGCGAGCTGACGGCCCGCCTGCCGGGGCGGAGCGTGACCGCACTGGTCACCCACACCGAGGTCGATCCGCAGGACCCGGCGTTCCGCCGGCCGAGCAAGTTCATCGGCGGTCAGCTGACCGACCGCCAGGCCAGGCTGATGGGAGCCGAACGCGGCTGGACCACCGCCCGCGACGGTGCCCGGCTGCGCCGCACCGTTCCCTCGCCCCGACCCGGGGCGATCACGGAACTGCCCGCGATCCGTGCCCTGCTGGCCGCCGGAACCGTGGTCGTCGCCGCCGGAGGCGGCGGTGTCCCGGTCGTCCGCGACCCCGACACCGGGCGCGTCCGCGGCGTCGAGGCCGTGGTCGACAAGGACCTCACCGCCGCCCTGCTCGCCGAGCAGCTCGACGCGGACGCCCTGCTGATCCTCACCGACGTCACCCATGTGTTCACCCGCTTCGGCGCTTCCCGCCCCGGCCCGCTCACCACGGCCACCCCCGGTGAACTGCGCGCACTCGACCTGCCCGAGGGCTCCATGCGTCCCAAGGCCGAGGCCGCGGCCGCCTTCGCCGAACGGACCGGCCACCTCGCCGTCATCGGCCCGCTGGACGACGCCCTCGGCGCGCTCCTCGGCACCACCGGCACCACCGTCCGCGCGCTGTCGCCGGCCGGGGACACGGGACGGAGGTCCGCGCCGACGGGACCTTCGGCCCTCGGCCCGGCAGTGTCCCGCACGGCTGTCTGAACCCACCCGGAAAGGAACTCTGATGAACCGTCTGCAGACCCGGCCCGCCCCCGGCGTCCTGGTGGAGACCCGCGGCGAGGTCACCCTGGCCGCGCCCGACTACGCGCGTACGAAGCTGCTCGCCGTGCTGGAGCGGCTCGACGAGCCCGTCCTCGCCGCCCGGGTGAAGCTCACCCAGGAGCCCAACCACGCGGTCTCCGAGCCCTCCCTCGCCCAGGCCGTGGTCGACCTCAACGGCAGGCCCGTACGGGCCCACGTGGCGGCCGCCACCATGCAGGAGGCGATCGACCTGCTCCAGGACCGGCTGAACGCGCGGATCGCCCGCGTGCGCAGGCACCACGACCACCACCGCCGGCACGGGACGGCCCCGGACGCCGGGGGCGACGGCAGCGGCCACGGGCACCGCCCGCAGCGGTCCGCCCGGGGCACCGGGGACCGCCGGATCGTGCGGCACAGGTCCTACAGCCCGGCACGGCAGACCGCCTGGGAGGCGGTGCTCGAACTGGAGGCGATGGACTACGACTTCCACCTGTTCACGGACACGGCGGGCGGTGGCGACAGCGTGGTGCACCGGGACGCCGACGACGGCGGGTACCGGCTGGCCACGAGCGGTCCCCGGGCCGAGCAGGTCCCGGGCCTGCCGGTGAGCACCGTCGGCGCGCCGGAACTCACCGTCGCCGACGCGGTCGAGCGCCTCGACCTGAGCGGTCTGCCCTTCGTGTTCTTCACCGACGCCGAGACCGGTCGCGGCAATGTGCTCCACCACCGGCACGACGGCCACTACGGCCTGATCACTCCCGTGTCGTAGCGACACGGAGCCGACCCGGCGGGCGTGGGGGCCGGCCGGGAACGGAACGCGGAACCGGGGGCGGCGTGGGGGCCGGCCCCGGCTCCTGCACGCCGCCGCGGTGCGGTCCCGGCCGGGCCGCTCCCGCGCAGCCACCGCCGCGGAGCTCGCCGCCGACCGAACGGGCCTTCCGGAAGGGACTTCGCGTCCACCGTCGATGACGCCCCCTCCCGGTCGTCGTCGGGTCGGCCCGCGGCCTTCGGCAGGTACCTGCAGGCGCCCGGATCGTGCCGTGCAGCAGCCGGGCTCCCCGGGGCCACAGGTCCCGGCCCGGATCCGGTTCCGGGGACCGATCGGCCCTGTGCCCGGGCGGTCGCAGCGGGTGACGATGGCCCGGGCCGCCGCGCGGCGGCCGTCCGGACCGATGCCGAGGAGGCAGCCGACATGCCCGCTACCCCAAGCACGCAGCCCGGCACCCCGTCCGAGGAGGAGCTGCGGTCGCTCGACGCCCACTGGCGGGCCGCCAACTACCTCGCGGTGGGACAGATCTACCTGATGGCCAATCCGCTGCTGCGCGAGCCGCTGCGCCCCGAGCACATCAAGCCGCGGCTGCTGGGGCACTGGGGCACCTCGCCGGGACTGAACCTCGTGCACACCCACCTCAACCGGGTCGTCAGGAACCGCGGCCTGGACGCGATCTGCGTCTGGGGCCCCGGACACGGCGGCCCGGCCGTGCTGGCGAACTCGTGGCTGGACGGCAGCTACTCGGAGACGTACCCGGACGTGAGCCGGGACGAGGCGGGCATGGCCCGGTTGTTCCGTCAGTTCTCCTTCCCCGGCGGAGTGCCGAGCCACGTCGCGCCGGAGACCCCGGGCTCGATCCACGAGGGCGGCGAGCTCGGCTACGCGCTCTCGCACGCGTACGGCGCGGCCTTCGACAACCCCGGTCTGCTGGTCGCCTGCGTGATCGGCGACGGAGAGGCCGAGACCGGCCCGCTGGCCGCCTCCTGGCACGGCAACAAGTTCCTCGACCCGGTGCACGACGGCGCGGTGCTGCCGATCCTGCACCTGAACGGGTACAAGATCGCCAACCCGACGGTGCTGTCACGCCTGCCCGAGGGCGAACTCGACGCCCTGCTGCGCGGCTACGGCCACCTCCCGCTGTACGTCACCGGCGCCGACCCGGCGGCCGTCCACCGGGCGATGGCGGAGGCCATGGACACCGCCCTGGACCGGATCGCCGCGATCCAGTACGAGGCCCGCACCGACGGGTCCACCCGGCGCCCGCACTGGCCGCTGCTCGTGCTGCGCACCCCGAAGGGATGGACCGGCCCGGCCGAGGTCGACGGCCTGCCGGTGGAGGGCACCTGGCGGGCCCACCAGGTGCCGCTCGACCACGTCCGGGACGACCCCGGGCACCTCGCCCAGCTGGAGGCCTGGCTGCGCTCCTACCGTCCCCGGGAACTCTTCGACGAGCACGGCGGGCCCGCGGCCGACGTGCTGGCGTGCATACCCGACGGCATCCGCCGGCTCGGGGCCAACCCGCACGCCAACGGCGGCCTGCTGCTGCGCGACCTGCCGCTGCCGGACCTGGACCGTTACGCGGTTCCGGTGGACAAGCCGGGCACCACCCGGCACGAACCGACCCAGGTCCTGGGCGGTCTGCTCGCCGACCTGATGGCCGCCACCGCCGACCGCCGGGACTTCCGCCTGGTCGGCCCGGACGAGACCGCCTCCAACCGGCTCCAGGCCGTCTACGCCGCCACCGGCAAGGCCTGGCAGGCCGACACGCTGCCCGTCGACGAACACCTCGCCCGGGACGGCCGGGTCATGGAGATCCTCTCCGAACACACCTGCCAGGGCTGGCTGGAGGGCTACCTGCTCACCGGGCGCCACGGCCTGTTCTCCTGCTACGAGGCGTTCGTCCACATCGTCGACTCGATGGTGAACCAGCACATCAAGTGGCTGCGCACCACGCGCGCCCTGCCCTGGCGGGCACCGATCGCCTCGCTCAACTACCTGCTCACCTCGCACGTCTGGCGCCAGGACCACAACGGCTTCTCCCACCAGGACCCGGGCTTCGTCGACCACGTCCTCAACAAGAGCCCCGAGGCCGTCCGGGTCTACTTCCCGCCGGACGCCAACACCCTGCTCGCCACCGCCGACCACGTGCTGCGCAGCCGCGACTACGTCAACGTCGTCGTCGCCGGAAAGCAGCCCTGCTCCGACTGGCTCACGCTGGACGAGGCCCGCACCCACTGCGCCCGGGGCGCCGGAATCTGGGAGTGGGCGGGCACGGACGACGGCGGCCGCGAACCCGACGTGGTCCTGGCCTGTGCCGGCGACGTCCCCACCCAGGAGGTCCTGGCCGCGGCCGACCTGCTGCGCCGCCACCTGCCCGACCTGGCCGTACGGGTGGTCAACGTGGTCGACCTGGCCCGGCTGATGCCCGCCGAGGAGCACCCGCACGGCATGCCGGACGCCGAGTTCGACGCCCTGTTCACCCGCGACAAGCCGGTGCTCTTCGCGTACCACGGCTACCCCTGGCTGATCCACCGCCTCGCCTACCGCCGGGCCGTCCACCCGCACCTGCACGTGCGCGGATACAAGGAGTCCGGCACCACCACCACGCCCTTCGACATGGTCGTCCGCAACGACCTCGACCGCTACCGGCTGGTCATGGACGTCATCGACCGCGTCCCCGGCCTCGCCGTCCGCGCCGCCGCCGTGCGACAGGAGATGGCCGACCGGCGAACCCGCCACCACGACTGGATCCGCGAACACGGCACCGACCTGCCCGAGGTCGCCGACTGGAGCTGGAGCGGCTGACCCGCGACATCAACACCCTCGGCGCCGCCCTGGACCGGGACCTTCGGGCCCGGTCCAGGCCTGCCCGGCCCCTGTCTCCGGCGGGCGCGCGCCGAGAACCTGTCCTGCAGGGACGAGGTTGCGCGCACCGGTGCCGCGCGACACCGAACGAAGGAGGATGTGACCATGACTCAGTCCGTGGTGGTGGGGGTCGACGGCTCCGCCGAGAGCACGGCGGCGGCCGAGTGGGCGGCCGGGCAGGCCCGGCGCAGCGGCCGGACGCTGCGGATGGTCCACGCCGGGGGACCGCAGGCCCCGCTGTCGGAGCAGCCCGGCGACCCGGCCGAGCCGCTGCCGGAGGAGGTGCGCGCGCTCCGCAACCGTCTCGTGGACGCACTGCCCGATCTGGAGATCCACTGCGAGCACGTGCCCGGGAACCCGGCCCACGCGCTCGCCGCCGCAGGGGAGCGGGAGGGGATGCTGGTGCTCGGTTCGCGCGGGCGGGGCGGGGCCGCGGGGCTGGTCCTCGGGTCGGTGGCGCTGCAGGCGGCGGCGCACGCCGCGTGCCCGGTGGTCCTGGTCCGGTCGGGCGCGGACGACGGCGGTACGGGCGGTGACGTGGTGGTCGGTGTGGAGGGCAGCAGGCCCTGCGACGAGGTCCTGGCCTTCGCCTTCGCGCGGGCGGCCGAGTACGGCACCGGTCTGCGGGCGCTGGAGAGCGTGACCCTGCCCGCCGGGCCCTACGTGACGGACGCTCCGATGGCCCGGCCGGAGATCAGGGAGTCGATGGCCGCGTCCGAGACGGTGCGGCTCCAGGACGCGCTCGCGCGCTGGCGGGAGAAGTACCCCGAGGTCAGGGCCGAGGCCGAGGTCACCGGGTGGCCGGCCGGGCGTGCCCTGGTCGAGGCGTCACGCTCGGCCGCCCTGGTGGTGCTGGGCCGCCGGACACCCCGGCTGCTCCCCACGGCCCCGCGGCTCGGCGGTACCGCGTACACGGTGCTGCACCACGCCCACGGCCCGGTCGCCGTCGTGCCGCACGAGTGAGCACGCCCGTACGCCTGTCTCCGGTGGCCCTGCATCTGTCTCCCGTGGCCCGGACCCCGGCGGTCCGGGCCGCGTCCGCGGGGCGCAGCGCAGGTGGGCCCTGGAGTCGGGGCCGCGCACGGCCGCGCTCACCGGAAGCGCCCGCCGGCCGCGCACCCGACGCGGCGCAGGCCTCAGTCGGCGAAGGTGTGGAGCACACCGGCCGGCCGCAGGTCCTGCCCCGGGTGCTCGAAGTGGTGCACCTGGGTGTCCGGACCGGGGAAGAACATCGACACCCGGTCGGTCTCAGACCACCGCACGTCCCACGGCGGGCTGCCGTCCGGGTGGTGCAGTGCCACGACCTCCCCGTCACGGCGCGCGGCGCCGGGCCGGGTGGCGTTCACGATGACCCGGTCTCCGATGTCGGCCTTCATGGCGGTCCTCCGTCCTCGAACCGTCCCGGGCGCTCCGGGCCTCCCCCCGGCTCCAGACCAGCAGGAGCCCGCCCGTGACGCCAGGGCCGGGCGGGCCCCGTGCCCGGGCCGAACGGCCTTGCCGGGCGGCGGGCCCGTCCGACCCGGGCATCGGGGCCGGTCGGCACTTGGGGCCGGCCGGCCCGCCGGACGAGGCTGAGAGTCGGGGACCGCCCGCACCGAGGAGACGGCCATGTCCACCCCGACGAGCGACGCACCGCGGCCGCTGCTGGCCGCCACCGGCGTCCGCAAGGTCTACCGGACCGGCACCGTCGAGGTGACCGCGCTGCGGGACCTCGACCTCACCGTCCTGCCCGGTGAGCTCGTCGGCGTGATGGGCCCGTCGGGATCGGGCAAGACCACCCTGCTCAACTGCCTGTCCGGGCTGGACGACATCGACGCGGGACGGGTCGAGGTCGAGGGCCGCGACCTGTTCGCCATGTCGGACGCCGAACGCACCGAGCACCGCGCCCGCGCGATGGGCTTCGTCTTCCAGGCCTTCAACCTGATCCCGGTCTTCTCCGCCGCCGAGAACGTCGAACTCCCGCTGCTGCTCACCGGCACCGCACCGCGCGAGGCCCGTGCCCGGGCCGAAGCCATGCTGGAACGCGTCGGCCTCGGCCACCGGACGACCCACCGGCCCAACGAACTCTCCGGCGGCGAACAGCAACGCGTGACCATCGCCCGTGCCCTGGTCGCCCGGCCCGCCGTGGTCTGGGCGGACGAACCCA
Organism: Kitasatospora arboriphila; assembly: GCF_039528095.1. NCBI lineage: Bacteria > Bacillati > Actinomycetota > Actinomycetes > Kitasatosporales > Streptomycetaceae > Kitasatospora > Kitasatospora arboriphila. The sequence goes on along the minus strand of NZ_BAAALD010000006.1, from coordinate 102,043 downwards.
CCGGCAACCTGGACAGCACCATGGCCGCCCAGGTGATGGACCTGCTGCACACCCTCAACCGCGACGAGGGCCAGACCATCGTGCTGGTCACCCACGACGAGACCATCGGCGCCCGGCTGCCCCGCGTCATCCGGATGCGCGACGGGCGGCTCGTCTCCGACACCCGCCAACCCGAGCTGCAGACGGCGGGCTGACCATGTACCCGAACCTCCTCCTCCCGCTCCTCGGGGTCCTCGGGGCCGCCCTGCTGACGCTGCTGCTCGTCGCCGTCCGCAAGCCCGTGGTGCGGCGCCTGGCGCTGCGGCAGGTCGCCCGGCGCCGGACGGAGGCGGCCCTGGTCGTCACCGGCTCCGTCCTCGGTACCGCGATCATCGTCGGTGCCCTCGTCGTCGGGGACACCCTGAACTTCTCGGTCCGCCAGGAGGCCTACCGCACCCTCGGCCCGGTGGACGAACGGATCGTCAGCACCGACCCGGCGGCGGGGCGCGCGATCGCCGACCGGCTGCAGCCACTGGCCGCCGATCCCCACGTCGACGGTGTGCTCACCGCCGAGGTCGCGCAGGCCGCAGCGGTCAACACCCACGCCGCACAGCCCGTTGCCGAACCCCGGGTGCTCGCCTGGCAGCTCGACTTCGACGCCGCCGGACGGTTCGGCGCCGCCGGCGGACCCTCCGGGCTCGCCGGACCGGCACCGGCCCCCGGCCAGGTCGTCCTCAACGAACCCCTCGCCCGCTCGCTGAAGACCGGCCCCGGCCGTCCCGTCACGCTGTACCTGAGCGGGCACGCCGTCGAGTTCACGGTGGCCCGGGTCGTCCCGCAGCAGGGCCTCGCGGGCGCCGGACTCGGCGGTCGGGTCAACCGCAACGCCTTCCTGCCGCCCGGCACGCTGGACGCGCCCGGTGCCGGCCGGACGTACTCGGTGACCCTGGTGTCCAACCGCGGCGGCGTCGAGACGGGCGAGAGGCTCACCGGCCCCGTCACCGCCGAGATCCGCAGTGCGCTCGGTCCGGACGCCGGCCGGGCCGCCGTCGACACCCCCAAGCACACCGTCCTCGACCAGGCCGCCGCGACGGGCGACGCCCTGGGCGCGCTCTTCCTGATGATCGGCAGCTTCAGCATCATCGCCGGCGCCCTGCTGCTCGTGAACATCTTCGTGATGCTCGCCGAGGAGCGGAAGACCCAGCTGGGCATGCTCCGCGCGGTCGGACTCAAACGGGCTCACCTGATCGGCTCGTTCAGCATCGAAGGGGCCCTCTACGCACTGGCCGCCGCGCTGCCCGGCGTGGCCATCGGCATCGCCGTCGGCTGGGGCGTCGCCGTGGCCGCCGCCCAGATCTTCCGCAGCTGGTCGGTGGACGGCAGCGGCCTCGACATCGCCTTCGCCGTCACCCCGACCAGCCTGGTCAACGGCGCAGCCCTCGGCCTGGTGATCGCCCTGGCCGCGATCGTCGCCACCAGTGCACGGATCAGCCGCTTCAACGTCATCGCCGCCGTGCGGGACCTGCCGGTCGAGTCCGGCCGCCGGCCGCGCCGCCGCCGGGTCGCCGTCTCCACCGCCCTGAGCCTGCTCTGCGCACTGGCCGCCGTCCCGGCCCTCGCCCGGAGCCAGGCCGAACAGACCTACCTGCTGCCCGCGCTGGCCGTCGCGTTCGCGGTGCCCGCCGCGTCCAGGGTGATGCCGCGCCGGGCGGCCACCAGCATCGCGGCCGCGCTCGTCCTGCTGTGGACGCTGGCGGCGAGCGTGATCCGCCCCCGCGTCTTCGACACCCCGTCGATGGCCGTCTACGTCATCCTCGGCACCCTGGCCGCCTTCTCCGCCGTCGTCCTGGTCAGCGAGAACCAGCACGCCGTGCTGCGACCGCTGCGGCGCCTGATGAACCGCCCCACCCAACAGGGCATCGCCACCCGGCTCGCCGCCGCGTACCCGCTGGCCAAACGGTTCCGCACCGGATCGACCATGGTGATGTACACCCTGATCGTGCTCGTCCTGGTGCTGCTCACCGAGATCAGCGGCATCATGAACGCCAGCATCGACCAGGCCGCCGCCGACGCCACCGCCGGCTACACCCTCCGCGTGGACTACAACCCGCAGGCCGGAGGACCGAGCCCGCTGACCGGCCTGCGCACCGGACCGCTCGCCCGGCAGATCGAGGCCGTCGCCCCGCTGCTGCAGGCCCGCGGACAGGCCACCGACCCCGGCCACCGCACCACCGAGTCGCTCGAAACCGCCGTCGTCGGGGTGCCCGACGGCGCGACCAGCGGCATCGCCTTCCGCGACCGCCTGCCCGGCCTGCCCGACGACAAGGCCGTCTGGGACGCCCTCGCCACCCACCCCGACTACGTCGTCCTGGACAACTTCTTCGGCCACACCGGCGGCCCCAGCGGTCGGTTCTACGCCCCCGGCGACACCCTCACCCTCACCGACCCGGTCACCGGCCGAGCCGAGCCGAAGACCATCGCCGGCGTCCTGAACAGCGGCCTCGCCTTCTACCCCGGCACCGGGAGCAGCGCCACCGTCTACCCGCTGGTGATGGGTGAGCAGGCCGTCCGGACCCAGTTCGGCCCGCAGGCACAGACCGCCGCCGCCCTGATCCGCACCACCCCCGGCACCTCCCCGGAGGACCTGGCCGGCCAATTGCAGGGCAGCCACCTCTCCGCGAGCCTGGTCGCCACGCCGATCGCCGCCGACGTGCACCGGCTGTTCGCCGCCAACACCGCCTTCTTCCGGCTCATGCAGGGCTTCCTCGCCCTCGGCCTGCTGATCGGCATCACCGGGCTCGGCGTCGTCATGGTCCGCGCCGTCCGCGAACGCCGCCGCACCATCGGCGTGCTGCGCGCCCTCGGCTGCCAGGCCCGCACCGTCGAACGGTCCTTCCTGTGGGAGAGCGGACTCGTCGCCCTCGAAGGCACCCTGCTCGGCGCGGCCCTCGGCGTCCTCACCACCTGGCTGATGTACCAGAAGAGCTCCGCCTTCACCGGTCTCGACGGCGGCTTCCCCGTCGAATGGGCGCAGATCGCGGTCCTCGCCGCCCTCACCCTCGCCGCCTCCTTGCTCGCCGCCGCGGGCCCGGCCCGGCGCGCCGCACGGATCAGGCCCGCCCTGGCCGTCCGCCTCCCGGACTGACCGCCCTCAGCCGCCCGCCCTCAGCCGCCCGCCGGGCCCCGGAGCTCCGCTGCGACGGCCGCCGCCCACGCGTCCACCTCGTCCCAGTCCGTGTGCTCGCCGTACCGGCCGCCCATCAGCCGGAAGACCAGCCGACCGGTCGCCGGCCAGTGCTCCGGCGCGACCGCGCCCGCGAAGTCGTGCCGGCCGCCGGGTGCGACCGCGGCCAGGAGAGCAGCGGGCAACTCCGGGTCGGAGCGCGACTTGAGCCGCCGCAGGCACCGCGCCACGACCGGCGGGAAGGCACTGCTCCGCTGCCCGACCAGGCTCACACCGAACAGCCGGAGAGGCCGCTCGGCGAGCGCATCGGCATTCCGCCGGACGAACCCGACGGCCTCCGGCAGCCACCTGCCGTCGTGGACGGCGCTGCCCAGGACGGCGGCGTCGCAGTCCGGCAGGTCCGAGGACCGGTCCAGCGCGCGGAGGACCGTGCCGTGGCCGCAGGCCTGCAACCGGCCGGCGATCCGCTCGGCCACCCGCCGCGTCGAACCGTGCGCACTCGCGTAACCGATGAAGACCTGCACGACACCCTCCTGCTCCCGTGGACCCCGGTCCCTCCATCGCACACCCCGGCCTCCCCTGCAGGCAGGGACCGTTCGGCCCTGGGAACGGGACACGCGGCCCTGTCGCCGCGGACCGGACCGGGACGAAACTGGAAGCACAAGCCCGGCCGGCCCCTCAGGGGACCGATTCCGCGGGAGGCACACCATGACGAAGCAGCGGGTCCTCGTGGCGTACGGCACCAAGCACGGCGCCACGGCCGGCATCGCCGAGGAGATCGGGCGGGTCCTGGACGAGGAGGGCTTCGCGACCGAGGTCGTCCCCGCCGCCGAGGTCACCACCGTGGCGGACTTCGACGCCGTCGTCCTCGGCAGCGCGCTCTACATGAACCACTGGCAGCACGATGCGCTCCGCTGCGCCCACCGCCACGCCGACGAACTGGCACGGCGGCCCGTCTGGCTGTTCAGCAGCGGGCCGGTCGACAGCTCTGCCGAACAGCACGAGATCCCGCCGGTCGCCCAGGTGGCCGAGGAGTTGGAGCACCTCCACGCGCGGGGGCACGTCACCTTCGGCGGCAGTGTGACCGCCGAAACGCCGGGCTTCGTCGCGCGGAGCATGGTCAGGCACGGCAAGGGCGGCGACTTCCGGAGCCCCGAGCACATCCGGCGCTGGGCACAGGAGATCGGCGCCGAACTCCGCGCGGACGAAGCCGGCCCGGCCAAGGACTGACGGATCGTCACGACACTGCCCCGGCAGCAGACCCGAGGAGGCGTGCCATGCCCGCCGCATCCACTTCGCCCCGCCCGTCCGAGGCGGGCCGTCCGGTCCTCCGCCACCTGCGCCGGGCCGCCGGCCTCGACCGCAACCCGCTCTGCCGCACGGCGGACCGCGCCCGCAGCCGACTGCTCGTCGGCGCCGTGCTGCTCGCCGTCCTCTCGGTCGCCGCCGCCCTGGTGACCGCCCAGGTCCTGCTGCACGACATGTGGGCCGACGCCCGGCGGACGGCCGAGCACCGCCACCCGGCGACGGCCACCACCCTCGCCGCGGCCGTCGGCACCCCGGGCCGACCGCTCGACGCGGCCGGTGCCCCGGCGACCTGGGCCGTCGCCGGCGCGGAGCGGACCGGCACCGTCGCGGTGCCGAGCGGCACGCCCCCGGGCACGAAGGTGCCGATCTGGGTCGACGACACCGGAGCGCTCGCCGAACCCGCCCCGCCCGACAGCCAGTTGGCGGTGTCGGCGGCCAGCTACGGCCTGATGGCGCTGGCCGCCGCGGCCACCGTGTCCACGGCCGTCGTCGTCGCGCGCCGCAGCGTGCTCGACCACCGGGCCGCCGACGCCTGGGAGGACGACTGGAAGCTCGTCGAACCGCGCTGGTCCGGCCGCACCGACCACCCCGGCACGGGCGGCGAGCGCTAGGAAGGGCGCGTGGGTGGCCACCGTACGGACCAGGGGTGAGCCGGATTCGTCAGGAGCACCACTCCCGGACTGCGCAGTTCCCCCGGCCCGGCGGCCGGGAGGTGCCCCCACGCGCCCCTTGATGTGCCCACTCGGGCGCCCTGTGCAGGACCGGCCGTGCGGGCTGCGGGCCCATCTGCCTGGCCGGGCCTCCCGGGTGGGAGGACGGTGGAGGGAGCAGCGCCCGGGGCCGCACGAGCGGTGCAGGGCCGGACGGAGGGAGTCGCCATGTCCTTCACCGAGCCGCCGGTGTCCCCGGCGGAGGCACTGCTCGCCGACGGGACGACCGTCCTCGTCCGGCCCGTCGCTGCCGGCGACCGCGATGCCGTCCTGGACCTGCACGAACGCGGGATGTCCGAGGAGAGCCGCCGGATGCGGTTCCTCGGGACGAGCCGGCGGGCCCCCGGCGCCGTCGCCGACCGGCTGTGCGGCCCCGGCCGCGCCGAGGTCCTGGCGCTCGGAGCCTGGGCCGACGGCGACCTGGTGGGGGAGGCGGACTGCCAGGCCACCGAGCCGGGCGGCCGGAGTGCCGAGCTGGCGATGGCGGTCGCCGACGCCTGGCACCACCGCGGCGTCGGCACCCTGCTCGTCGAGCACCTCGTCCACGCCGCCCGCAAACGCGGCATCCACGAGTTCGTCGCCGACACGCTGGCCGGCAACCGGGCCGTGCACAAGGTCTTCTCCGACCTCGGGCTGCCCGTCCACCGGCACCTCGACCACGGCGAGATCCGGGTGCGCGTCCCGCTCGACGAGGACGACGAGGGGTACCTGCGCGCCGTCGAGGAACGCGGCCGGACGGCCGATCTGGCCAGCCTCGCCGCCCTGCTCCGCCCGCGGTCGGTCGCGGTCGTCGGCGCGTCCCGCCGCGCCGGATCGGTGGGCCGCACGGTGCTGCTGAAGCTCCGCCGCGGCGGCTTCACCGGGCCGGTGTGGGCCGTGAACCCGCACACCGGGGTGATCGCGGGCGAGCCCGCGTACCCGGGGATCGCCGTCCTGCCCGGGGCGCCGGAGCTCGCCGTGCTGGCCGTGCCGGCGGCGGCCGTGCCGGGCGCGGCCGAGGAGTGCGGCCGCGCCGGTACGAAGGCCCTCGTGGTGCTCGCCTCCGGCGTGGACGCGGCGCAGACACGGCAGTTGGTGGACAGCTGCCGGCGGCACAGCATGCGGCTGGTGGGGCCGAACAGCCTCGGCATCGTCCAGACCGACCCGGGGGTCCGGCTGGACGCCGAGTTCGGCGGGGCGTTCCCGCTGCCCGGCACCGCCGGGGTCGCCGTGCAGTCCGGAGGCGTAGGCATCGCCCTGCTGGAACGCCTCGCCTGGCTGGGCATCGGCGTCTCCACCTTCGTCTCGCTCGGCGACAAGTGCGACGTCAGCGGCAACGACATGCTGCAGTGGTGGGAGAGCGACGGCCGGACGGACCTGGCCCTGCTGCACCTGGAGTCCTTCGGCAGCCCGCGCGCCTTCGCCAGGACGGCCCGGCGGGTCACCCGGACCCTCCCCGTGCTCACCGTCGACGCCGGGCGTTCCGACGCGGGCCGGCGCGGCGCCGCCTCGCACACGGCCGCCGCCGCGACGCCGACCGTCACCCGGGAGACGCTCTTCCGCCTGGCCGGGATCACCGCCGCGCACAGCATCGCCGAACTCGTCGGGGCCGCAGCCCTGCTGCACGCCCAGCCGCTGCCCGACGGCCGCGGACGCGTGGCGGTGGTCTCGAACGCCGGCGGGATCGGCATCCTCGCCGCGGACGCCTGCGCCGAGGCCGGGCTCGAACTGCCGGCGCTGCCCGCGGACACCGTCGCCGAGCTGCGCGGCCTGCTGCCCGCCGGGGCGGGGACGGCGAACCCGGTCGACACCACGGCGGACGTCGACCCGGCCGTACTCAGGGCCTGCCTCGACGCGCTCGCGCGGGCCGACACCGTCGACGCCCTGCTGGTCTGCCTCGTGCCGACCGCGCTCGTCCAGCACGACGCCGACCGGCCGCTGCACGCCCTGCTGGACGGCCCGGGCCGACGGCAGCTGCCGGTCGCGGCCGTCCTGCTGGACCAGGAGGTGCCCGTCCGGTACCGGACCTGCGCGGACGGCGGACTTCTGCCCTCCTACACGGACCCGGCCGCCGCCGCGCGGGCCCTCGCCCACGCCCGGGACCGGGCGCGGTGGCTGGCCGAACCGCCCTCCGCCCCGGCCGCCCCGCCGGCCGCGGACACCGTCGGCGCCCGGGGCCTGGTCGACGCGTACCTGGCCGCCCGGCCCGACGGCGGATGGCTCGACCCGGAGACCACCGCCGACCTGCTCGGCCGCTACCGGCTGCCGCTCGCCACCGCCGTCCTGGCACGGAACGAGGACGAGGCCGCCGAAGCCGCCCGGCAGTTGGGCCCGCTCGGCCACGAGGGCCGCCTCGCGGCCAAGGCGTACTGGCCGGACCAGGTGCACAAGAGCGCCGAGGGCGCCGTCCGCCTCGGCATCGTCGGCGAGACCCGGGCACGGGAGTGCTACCGGGAGTTCCAGGACCGCTTCGGCGACCGGACGGCCGGCGTGGTGTTCCAGCCCATGGCCGCACCCGGCCTCGAACTGCTGGTCGGCGCGGTGCAGGACGAGGTGTTCGGGCCGCTGGTCCTGCTCGGCCTCGGCGGCACCGCGACCGACGTCCTCGGCGACCGCAGCACCCGCTTCGCCCCGCTGACCGAACGCGATCTGGAGACCATGCCCGCGGACCTCAGGGCGGCGCCCCTGCTGCTCGGCCGGCCCGGAGCGCCCGGCGTGGACCCGGCGGGCCTGCGCGGGGTGCTCACCGCGGTCTCCGCCCTGGCCTGCGACCTGCCGCAGGTCGTCGAGGTGGACCTCAACCCGCTGATCGCCCGGCCCGACGGGGTCCTCTGCGTCGACGCCCGGGTCCGGGTCGAGCCCAGGCCGTCCTTCGACCCGTACCTGCGCCGGCTGCGAGGGCCGGCCCGGGCAGGAGAGGCCGGAGAGACGGGCGGCGCGGGGGAGACGGGTGGGCCGTGAGGCGAACCGTCCCGCGTCAGCCGACCACGACGCGCTCGCCCGAGCGCGGCACCACGGCCGTCCAGCCGAGTTCGCGGTCGATCCGGTCGCGGAGGGCCTGCGCACCTTCGGGCTCGCCGTGCACCAGGTACGTGGCGCTCGGCGGCGGGGCGGCCCGCAGCCACTCGACGACCTCCGCCGCGTCGGCGTGGGCCGAGAAGGCCGGAACGTTCACCACCTCGGCGCGGACGGGCACGTAGGTGCCGTACATCTTCAGCACCCTGGCCCCGTCGACGAGTCGGCGGGCGCGGGTGCCCTCGGCCGCGTAGCCGACCACGACGACGGTGTTCCGCGGGTCGGGCAGCAGGCGCCGCAGGTGGTGCACGACGCGGCCGCCGGTGGCCATTCCGGAGGCGGAGACCAGCACGGACGGCACGGCGGAGCGTTCGAGGGCCAGCGACTCCTGGAGCGAGTGGACCAGCTCGAACGGCTCCGGGTCGAGGGCCGTCGTGTCGTCCAGCACGTCGGGCCGCAGTTCGGGCGAGCGGCGGGCGAAGGCGTCGCGGTACACCTGCAGCGCGGCCAGCGCCATCGGGCTGTCCACGTACACCGGGGCGCCGGCCGGCAACCGTCCGCTGCGGCGCAGTTCGGCGAGTTCGTGCAGGACGACCTCGGTGCGGTCGACCGCGAAGGAGGGGACGACGACCGTGCCGCCGCGGGCGAGGGTCCGCTCGACTGCGCGCGCGAACCACTCGCGGGCGGCGGTCTCCTCGTGGTGCCGGTTCCCGTAGGTCGACTCCACCAGCAGCACGTCCGCACCGGTGAACGGTTCGGGCCGGCGGAGCAGGGGGTGCACCGGGCGGCCCAGGTCGCCGCTGACGGCAAGGGTGTGCCCGTCCTCCAGGGTGAGGTGCGCCCAGGCGGAGCCGAGGATGTGCCCGGCCCGGTTGAGGCGCAGGACCGTCCCCGCCTCGATCTCGACGTCCGCGTCGAGCGGGACGGGGTCGAACATCCGCAGGGTGTTCTCGACGTCCTCGTCGTCGTACAGCGGCTCGGCGGGGCGGTGCTTGGACCAGCCGTGCTCGTTCGCGTGGTCGGCTTCCTCACGGAGCAGGTGCGCGCTGTCGCGGAGGATCAGTTCGGCGAGCCGGGCGGTGTCCGGGGTGGTCAGGACGGGGCCGCGGAACCCGTCGCGGACGAGCCTGGGCAGGTAGCCGCAGTGGTCCAGGTGGGCGTGGGTCAGGACGACGGCGTCGACGTCGGCCGGGTCGAGCGGCAGCGGACGGCGGTTGCGGCGGCGGAGTTCGGCGAGGCCCTGGAAGAGCCCGCAGTCGACCATGAGCCGCGCGTGGTCGGTCTCGACCAGGAACTTGCTGCCGGTGACGGTGCCGACGCCGCCGAGGAAGGTGAGCAGGCCGGGGCGTGGGGCCGGGGACGGGGGTGCGGTGGTGTTCACAGCGGTCCTCAGTCCGTGCGGTGCCGGGCGTGCTCCGCCGCCGCGACCTGCTGCTTGACGGCGGCGAAGCTGTCCGGGGTGACGGAGATCGAATCGATCCCGGCGTCGACCAGGAAGCGGGTGAACGCGGGGTCGTTGCTGGGGCGTTGGCCGCAGAGGCCGACGTGGCGGCCGGCCGCGTGGGCGGTGGCGATCAGTGTCTCGATGCTGCGGGTGACCGCCGGGTTGCTCTCGTCGAAGAGGTGGGCGAGCAGGTCGGAGTCGCGGTCGACGCCGAGGGTGAGCTGGGTGAGGTCGTTGCTGCCGACGGAGAAGCCGTCGAACCGCTGCGCGAACTCCTCCGCGAGCAGGACGTTCGCCGGGATCTCGGCCATCACGAAGACCCGGAGCCCGTTGCGGCCCCGGGCGAGGCCGTTCTCCGCCATGACCGCGAGCACGCGGTCGGCCTCCTCCGGTGTGCGGCAGAAGGGGATCATGACCACCAGGTTGGTGAGCCCCATCTCGTCACGGACCCGGCGCAGCGCCCGGCATTCGAGGGCGAAGCCCTCGCGGTAGCGGTCGTCGTAGTACCGGCTCGCGCCGCGCCACCCGATCATCGGGTTCGCCTCGACGGGCTCGAACGGGGCACCGCCGACCAGCCGGGCGTACTCGTTGGTCTTGAAGTCGCTGGTGCGCACCACCACCGGGTCGGGCCAGCGGGAGGCGGCGATCCGTGCGACGCCCTGGGCCAGCCGGTCGACGAAGTACTCGGTGCGGTCGGGGTGGCCGTCGCTCAGCGCGTCCACCAGCCGCCGGTCCTCGGGGGAGAGCCGGTCGGGGTGGAGCAGCGCCAGGGGATGCACCCGGACCTGGTGGGCCACGACGAACTCCGTCCGCGCGAGCCCCACGCCGTCCGCGGGCAGGCGCCACCAGCGGAACGCCGCGGCCGGGTCCGCCAGGTTCAGCATCACCTTGGTCCGGGTGGCCGGCAGCGAGCCGAGGTCGGTCTCCGACTCCTCGAAGTCGACGCGGCCGCGGTAGACGTGGCCATCGGCGCCCTCCGCGCAGGAGACGGTGACCTCCTGTCCGTCGTCGAGGACCTCGGTCGCCCGGCCGGTGCCGACCACGGCCGGTACGCCGAGTTCGCGGCTGACGATCGCCGCGTGCGAGGTGCGTCCCCCGTGGTCGGTGACGATCGCCGAGGCCCTCTTCATCAGCGGTTCCCAGTCGGGGTCGGTGATCGCGGTGACCAGGACCGCGCCGGCGGGGAAGCGGCCGATCTCGACCGGGCTGCTCAGCTTGCTGACCGGGCCTGCGCCGACGGCCTCCCCGACGGCGATGCCGTCCACCAGCCGCTCGCCGGTGCCGGTCAGCCGGTAGCGCCGCAGGACGGCCCCGCGGCGCCGCGACTGCACCGTCTCCGGCCGCGCCTGGACGACGAACAGCTGTCCGCTGCGGCCGTCCTTCGCCCATTCCAGGTCCATCGGGCAGCCGTAGTGCTCCTCGACGGCGACCGCCCACTCGGCCAGCCGCCGGACCTCGCCGTGGTCCAGCACCAGGGCGCCGCGCTCCTCCGCCGAGGTCTCGACGATCCGGGTGAGGCCCTCGTCGCCGTACACCGACTTGTGCCGCTTGGGGCCGCAGACCGCCTGCAGCACCGGATCGAGTCCCGGGTCCTTCAGCAGCGGCTTGAACACCAGGTACTCGTCGGGGTCGACCTGGCCGCTGACCACCGTCTCGCCGAGCCCCCATGCCGCACTCACCACGACGGCCTCCGGGAACCCGCTCTCCGGGTCCAGGGTGAACATCACGCCCGATCCTCCGAGGTCCGAGCGGACCATCAGCTGCACGCCGACCGACAGCGCCACCGCGAGGTGGTCGAACCCCAGCCGCTCGCGGTAGTCGATCGCCCGGTCGGTGAACAGCGACGCGAAGCACCGCCGGCAGGCGTCCAACAGGGCCTCGGGCCCGCGGACGTTGAGGTAGGTCTCCTGCTGCCCGGCGAAGCTCGCCTCCGGCAGGTCCTCGGCAGTGGCGCTGCTGCGCACGGCCACGTCGGGGTCCGTCCGGCCCGCCTCCCGGCCCAGCCGCGCGTACCCGTCCGTGAGTTCCCCGGCCAGCGCCTCGGGCAGAGGCGTCGCCAGGACGGCGGCCCGGACGGCGGCGCCGACGTCGGCGAGCGGGGCGCCCTCGCGCAGCCGGTCGAACTGCGCGGCGACCTCGTCCCGCAGACCGCCCCGGGCCAGGAACTCGCGGAAGGCGTCGGCCGTCGTGGCGAAGCCGTCTGGCACGCGGACACCGGCCGGCCCGAGGTGCCCGACCAGCTCTCCCAGGGAGGCGTTCTTGCCCCCGACCAAGCCGACGTCGCCCCGTTCGAGGTCGGCGAACCGGATCACTCGGCGCATGGCTCCTCCCGGACGGTTCAGTAGGGCAGTGGGCGGCCCGACGGCGTACGCAGGTCGAGCGGCGGGAGCCGACGTGGCCGGGGGCCGGGCCGCCCGGCGATCCTGATCCGCAGCATTGCTGCCACCTCCTCGGCGGGCCCTTCGACGGTTGCCGGTGGTTCCACCTTCCGTCCGGCTGCTGTCAGGCTTCCAGGGCCCCGTGGCCCGGACCGGTGGGCCGGACGGCCCACCGCCGCCGGTCACCCGGGGTGACGCGTGCCGTCCTGCGGAGGGCGGCCGTGTCCCGCGGCGATGCGCTGCGCGTGCGCCACGATGTCGGCCGCCGCGTGCTCCCCGACACCCAGGGCGTGGATCAGCCGATGGGCGCTCCAGCCGTGCCGGGCGAGCAACACCGGCAACGGGTGGTGGCCGGTCTCCTCGCCGGCCGGTGCGGGCGCCGAGGGTCGTACGGCCGCCGGAACGGCCGCCGCGCCGGCCCTGCGGCGGACGACGGCCCTGCGGAGCTCGTCCGCACCCCAGACCACCAGCGGGAAGGGCAGCAGCACGGCCAGCTGCGCCGGGCCGAGGGCAGCCGTGCCGAACAGGCCGTGCAGGGCGGGGACGTAGACGATCGTGGCCGCGAACGCCAGCGAGAAGACGATGCCGCCGAGCAACTGGCGGTTGCTGAACACCCCGATCGACCGCAGGGAGGCCCGGTCGGTACGGGCGGCGAACGCCGTGCCGATCTGGCAGGCCACGATGCCCAGCCAGGCGACGGTGGTGGCCTGCCGGTACAGCTCGTGCAGGGGGGCGCCGGGGCCGGTGGGGTCGCCGGGGTGCCAGCCACCCGCGGTCAGGGTGAGGAAGTAGCCGCCCATGACGAGCGCGGCGGAGATCAGACCGAGGAATCCCCAGGCCCTGGCCAGCATGGCGGGCCGGATCACCTTCTCCGTGCGCGGCCGTGGCGGACGGTCCATCAGGCCCGGTTCGGCGCGCTCCCGGCCGAGGGCGAGTGCGGGCAGGGTGTCGGTGCCGAGGTCGACGGCGAGGATCTGCATCACCGTCAGCGGCAGCGGGACGGCACCCCCGGCCAGGGCGAAGACCAGGAAGGGCACCACCTCGGGCACCGCGTGCGCGAAGATGTAGACGATGAACTTGCGGATGTTGTCGTAGGTGCGGCGGCCCTCCTCGACCGCGGCCACGATGGTGGCGAAGTCGTCGTCGGTGAGCACCATGGTGGCCGATTCGCGGGCGACCTCGGTGCCGGAGCGGCCCATGGCGATGCCGATGTCGGCGCGGCGCAGCGCGGGCGCGTCGTTGACCCCGTCCCCGGTCATGGCCACGGTGTTGCCCTCCGCCCGCAGGGCGTCGGCGATCCGCAGCTTGGACTCGGGCGAGGTCCGGGCGAAGATCACCTCCTCGCCGCGGGCGAGCAGGGCGTCCAGGTGGTCGTCGCTGAGGGAGTCCAGTTCGGTGCCGGTGACGATCCGCATGCCGCGGTGGCCGATGCCGACCTGTTCGGCGACGGCCGCGGCGGTCAGCCCGTTGTCGCCGGTGACCACGTGCACGGTGATGCCGGCGCGGTGGGCACGGGAGATGGCGTCGGCGACCTCGGGCCTGGGCGGGTCGGCCATGGCGACCAGGCCGAGCAGACACAGGTCGTGTTCGGCGTCCTCGCGGCGCCGCGGCGCCGGCACCCCGGGGCGGAGCGGCCGCACGGCGACCGCGAGCACTCTCAGGCCGCGCGCCGCCAGCCGGCCGATCTCGTGCACCACGGCCGTGCGGTCCGCGGCGGTCAGAGCCCGTTCCGCTCCCCGGTCGTGCAGCGTGGCGGCGTGCGCGAGCACCTCCTCCGGCGCTCCCTTGGTGTGGATCACGGTCCCACCGCGGCCCCGGTCGGCCGTGGTCATCAGCTTCAGACGGGGATCGAACCGGAACACCGCCAGTCGGTTGCCGTCCCGGTCCCCGACCCGGCAGGGCACGCCGAAGCGGTGGGCGAGGTCGAGCAGTGCCAGCTCGGTCGGGTCGCCGTGTGCGGTGGCCGGGTCGGCGGTGGTGCAGGCCGCGGCCGCTGCGGCGAGCTCGCGCAGCTGGGCGTCGCCGGGTGCGGTGCCGTCGGCCGGGGCTTCGCCGGCCGGCGTCCACACGGTGGTGACCCGCATGCGGTTCTCCGTCAGGGTGCCGGTCTTGTCGGTGCAGACGACGGTGGTCGAACCGAGGGTCTCCACCGCGGACAGCCGTTTGACGACCGCCCCGCGCCGGGCCAGGTCCCGCACACCGGAGGCGAGGGCGAGCGTGATGGTCGGCAGCAGGCCCTCGGGCACGTTGGCGACCAGCAGGCCGACGGCGAAGGTCACCGCGGCGGTCAGCGACAGGCCGGCGGCCAGACCCATCGGCAGGAAGGCCAGCCCGACGCCCACCGCGATCACCGCGATCAGCCGGGCCACCCGTTTGACCTGGTGCTCCAGCGGGCTCTCCTCGCGGCGGGTGCGCTGGCTCAGGGCGGCGATCCGCCCGAGTTCGGTGTGCATTCCGGTGGCCGTCACCACGGCCAGCGCCTGGCCGCCGGTGCAGGCCGAGCCGGAGAACACCAGGTCGCGGGCGTCCAGCAGGGGACCTGCGACGTCTGTCGTCTCGGCGGAGCGGAAGACCGGGACGGACTCGCCGGTCAGCGCCGACAGGTCGACCTCCACGCCGCCGGACAGCAGCCGGGCATCGGCGGACACCCGGTCGCCCTCCTCGACCACCAGGATGTCGCCCGGCACCAGCGCCGTGGCCGGGACCTCCCTGCGGACGCCGCCGCGGACCACGGTGGCGTGCTCCGGCAGGAAGTCGGCCAGTGCCTCCACGGCCTGCTCGGCCTGACGCTCCTGCACGAAGGCGAGCAGGGCGTTCAGCACGATGACCGCGGCGATCGCCACCGCCAGCGCCGGTGCGCCGCTCACCAGGGCGAGCACGGCCGCCAGCGCGAGCAGCACGGCCAGCGGGTGGGTGAACTGCTGCACCAGCTCGCCGGGCCAGCGCCGTCCGCCCCGACGGGCCAGCGTGTTCGGCCCGTGGACGGTCAGTCTCCGGCCCGCCTCCCGCTCGGCCAGGCCGTCCGGAGAAGTCCGCAGGTCACGGAAGAGCAGCGTGACCGGCTCGCGCGGGTCCGGGCCTTCCGGCCCGGTCCCCACCGGGGGTGACCGGAGGGTGCCGGCCCGTTCGCCGGACATGTCAGCGGCGGTGGTCGGCGGGCGGCGGGACGGTGACGACCGGGCAGTGCGCGTGGTGCAGCAGCCCGTGCGGGACGGAGCCCAGACGCATGCCGGTGAACCCGCCGTGGCCGCGCCGGCCGACCACCACGGCCAGGGCGTGCGCCGACGCCGCGGCCAACTGCTCGACCGGGTGCCCCACCAGCACCTCGTGGGTCAGCCGGACGTCAGGGTACGACTCGCCCCGCCCGGCCGCGGTCTCGGACAGCTGCCGCCGGAGGGTCAGCACGGCGGTGCGCTCGTCGATCGGCAGGATCAGCGGACGGTGCCACGCCCACACGGCCCGCAGCTCCGCGCCGCGCCGCGCTGCCAGGCCGAAGGCGAAGTCCACGGCGGCGGCCGACGAACGGCTGCCGTCCACCCCCACCACCACGTACGGCGGCTGCTCGGTCGAGTGCTCCGGTGCACCGACCACGACGACCGGGCAGTGCGCCTGGGCGCTCAGCGGGACGGTGACCGAGGATGCGCTCAGCCACTCCTCGGCACGGCTGAGCCGCCGCGACCCGACGACCACCAGGTCGGCGCGCCGGGACTCCTCGCACAGGACCTGGTCCGTGACACCCTCGACGGTGGCGGTCGTGATCTCCAGGGCCGGGTGGCGTTCACGGGCCAGAACGGCTGCCTTGTCGAGGACGACGCCACCCTCGCGGTGCTGCTCCTTCAGGCTGCCGACCCACTCGGCGCCGGTGAAGCCGTAGGGCGCCGGAGACACGGCATGGACCAGCCGCAGCGGCCGGCCCCACCGGTCGGCCTCGTCCGCGGCCCAGGCCACCGCTGTCGGGCTCGGAGACGGGCCGTCGACGCCCAGCACGATCGGACGGTGTGCAGCAGCGGATCCCATGGCTTCCTCCACCCGTGAGCGGCCAGTGTCTCGCTGCCACGCTACGGTCGGCCCCGGCCGGCACGGGAGGGCCGACCGGCCCCGCCCGCCGGGCCGGTGTGCACTCCCGGTGGGCTCGTCCACGGCGGCCGGGCAGCCCCGCGGCGCCCGTGGCCGGCAGTCCGCCCGTGTTCCTCCGCAGGAAGGGCCCTTCCGTCGGCGTTCCACCGCGTGCCGGAAGGTTGGAGGGCCGAACGGCCCCGTCCACGGGGTACCCACGGGCCCGCCGGGGCACAACCGGCCGGCCCTGGCCGCCACCCGGCCGATGCGCTGTCCTGGGAGCAGAAGCCCGCGTCCCCGCGGGCGGCCCGGAGCACGGAGGACCGCCATGGCGCCCCCGACCCACCCGACGACCACCGCGGCCGGACGGTCGATCCTCGTCACCCGTGCCGACACCGCCGCCGCCGGCCGCACGGTGGTGCTCGACCTCGGGGGTTCCGGGCGGGCCGTGCTGACGTGTGCCGAGGCCAGGCAGGTGGCCGCGGGCCTGGTCCGCGAGGCGGCCGACGGGGACCCGCGCGGTGCGGGGCGCACCGAGGCGGTCCACCTGCGCGACGACCAGTACGCCGTTTCCGTCCGCGGTCATGTGCTCACCGTCGACCAGCCGGTAGCCGCCGGCGGCGCCGACACGGCACCGACACCGCTCGAACTGTTCACCGCCTCCCTCGCCGGCTGCGTCGCCCACTACGCGGGTCGTTACCTGGCCCGGCACGGCATCGACCGCGAAGGGCTGCGGGTGACCGTGGACCACCGGATGGCGACCGACCGGCCGGCGAGGATCGCCTCGGTGGAGGTCCGGATCGTCGCCCCCGGGCTGCCGGGGGAGCGGACCGCCGGGCTGCTCGCCGTGGCGTCGCACTGCACCGTCCACAACACGCTGACCCACCCGCCCGAGGTCACCTTCGCGGTGAAGGAGGCCGAGCCGTGCGCGTCGCGGACCTCATGATCTCACCCCCGGTGACCGTCCCGCCCGACAGCACCGCCGCCGAGGCGGCACGGCTGATGGCGGACCGGGCGATCGGCTGCGTCCTGGTGGCGGACAGCCGTGCCCTGCTGGGCGTCCTCACCGACCGCGACCTCGTCGTCCGTGTGCTGGCCGGAGACACGGACGCCAACACCTCGGTCGCCAGGCTGATGTCGGCCCCGCCCCTGACCGTCGACGCCGACGACGAGCTCACCGCCGCCTACCGGACGTTCCGCCGCACCGGGGTGCGCCGCCTGCCCGTCCTGCGCGACGGCGTGCCCGTCGGCGTCATCACCGTCGACGACCTCTTCCTCGACGTCCTGCAGCACTTCGCCGACCTGCTCGGCCCGGTCTCCCGCAGCACCCTGCACGACGAGGCCGCCGTGCCACCCCCGGAAAGGACCATGCCATGAACGACACCTGGAGCACCGTCGGCGACGTGATGACCCATGCGGTCGTCGCCGTGGGACGGGACGCGGACTTCCGGGAGATCGCCGACACCCTGCAGCAGTGGCAGGTGAGCGCCGTACCCGTGCTGACCGGCGACGGGCGGGTGATCGGCGTTGTCTCCGAGGCCGACCTGCTGACCGCCCAGGACCGCGAACCCGAGACCTACCAGGGCATGACCGCCGGCGGCATGATGACCGCGCCGGCCGTGACCGTCCACCCGGACAGCCCCATCGCCGAGGCCGGCCGGTCCATGGCCCGGATGCACCTCAAGCGCCTGCCGGTCGTCGACGCCGAAGACTGCCTGGTCGGCATCGTCAGCCGGGGCGACCTGCTCAAGGTCCACCTGCGCGAGGACAAGGAACTGGCCGGACAGGTCCGCTTCGAGCTGATCGCGGCCCTTCACCCGGCGGACGCCTCCGGCCTCGACGTGCAGGCCGAGGACGGGCGGATCACACTGTCCGGCACGCTCCCCGACACGGCGACGGCCGCGCTGCTGGAACACCTGGTGAAGGGCGTGCCGGGCGTCGTCGACGCCGAAGTCCGGCTGGGCGTCCCGGCCTGAGCGGTACGGGGAGCGGACGCGCAGAATCGGGGAAGAGACGACACAGGTGCAGGGAGGCCGCCATGGACCCGATCCGGGACGGCGACACCGGACAGCCCGTACGGGTGTTCCTGCTGGACGACCACGAGATCGTCCGGCGTGGCGTGAAGGACCTGCTGGACGCCGAACCCGACATCGAGGTCGTCGGCGAGGCGGGCACCTGTGCCCAGGCACTGGCACGGGTGCCCGCGCTCAAGCCCCGGGTGGCCGTGCTCGACGTGCGGCTCCCCGACGGCGACGGGGTCACCGTCTGCCGTGAACTGCGGGACCGGATGCCCGACCTGGTCTGCCTGATGCTCACGTCCTTCGACGACGACGACGCGCTGCTGGACGCGATCATGGCCGGGGCGGCCGGATACGTCCTCAAGCAGGTCAAGAGCGCGGACCTGGTCAGCGCCGTGCGCACGGTGGCGGCGGGCGAGTCGATGCTCGACCCGGCCACCACCCGCAAGCTGATGGAGAGCCTGCGCCACCACGACGAGACCGACACCGAGGCCCTGCTCGACCAGCTGACACCGCGCGAACGCGAGATCCTCGCCCTGGTGGGCGAGGGCAAGACCAACCGGCAGATCGGCAAGGAGCTGTACCTCGCCGAGAAGACCGTCAAGAACCACGTGTCGCGGCTGCTCGCCAAACTCGGGGTCGAGCGGCGCCTCCAGGCCGCCGTCCTGGCCGCGCAGGTCGACACGGAGCACCGTTCGCCGCGTGCGCACTGAGCCGGCCGGCCCGGCGGATCGGGCCGCTCGGCCCATGCGCACCCCGGCGCCGCGGGCGGACGGTGGGAGTGAGGGCATCAGCCCCCGACCCTGCTGGCCCAGGAGCCCGCGATCATGCGCTGGATCGACTGCGGCGCGAACGGGCGGGGCATCGCTGTCACGCGCCCCATCACCCGGCTCATCCGCAAGTGCTCGGAGGCCCCGCAGGATGCGTATCGGCCGGTCCCCGGCTGACCGAACACCCGGAGGAGCCGTCATGTCCACCGTCGCCCTCGACGCCGCCGCGCTGGAGACCCTGGTCTCCGCCGCGGTCGCCGCACCGTCCATCCATAACAGCCAGCCGTGGCACTTCAAGCTGCGCCCCGAGACCTCCACCCTCGAGGTGCGTGCCGTCGGCGAGCGGAAGCTGCCCCAGACCGACCCGCGGGGCCAGGCCCTGTACGTCTCGGTCGGAGCCGCGGTCTTCAACCTGCGCGTCGCGGCCCGCCACCTGGGCTGGGCGCCCGAGGTCCGGATGCTGCCCGACCCGGCCGAACCCGACCTGCTGGCAGCCGTCGAACTCGACCGGCCGGCCCTCGTCACCCTGCCCAGCACCGCCGAACTGTACGGAGCGATCTGGCACCGGCACACCATCCGCACCCCGTTCACCGGCCCGCCCGTCCCAGCCGTCGTCCTCGCCGACCTCGTCGCCGCCGCCCGGGCGGAGGAGACGACGCTCGACATCCCCGGCCCCGAGGAGACCGAACGGCTCCTCCACCTGACCGCCGAGGCGGAACGGACCAACACCACCGACATCGGGCGCCGGATCGAGAGCCGCGCCTGGATCCAGGAACCCGGCGGACCGCCGCTGGGCATACCGCGCCGCGCCCTCGGACCGCAGGACGCCGCCGGCCACCTGCCGATGCGGGACTTCTCCGCCATCGACCCGGCCGACCACCTGCCGCCCGCCGCCTTCGAGACCCACCCGTGCATCGCCGTCCTGGCCACCCACCAGGACCGCCCCGTGGACTGGCTGCGCGCAGGGCTGGCCCTGCAGCACGTCCTCCTGGTCGCCACCGTCCACCAGGTCCGCGCGTCCATGTTGCACCAGGCCCTCGAATGGCCCCACGAGCGGTGGGCGACCCGCGACCCGTCCCAGGGGCCCGGATGCGTGCAGATGATCCTCAGGCTCGGCTACGGGCCCGAAGGCGCCCCCACGCCGAGGCTCCCGCTGACCGACAGCATCGACGAGGACGAGACCGAGCACCTGTGAGCTCAGGCGGCCGGCAACGGAACCCGCCAGACCAGCTCCGTGCCGCCCCCGGCGCGGACCCGGGCGTCGAACCCGCCGCCCATGGCGGCCGCCCGCTCGGCCAGGTTGGCCAGGCCGCTGCGCCGGCCGCCCTCCGGCAGGCCGATGCCGTTGTCCGTGATCGTGAGCACCAGGTCGGCGCCGGCGGCGAGCTCCACCTCCACGGAGGTGGCCCCGGAGTGCCGGGCGGCGTTGGACAGCGCCTCCTGCAGGACGGCCAGCGCCTCCTCCGCCGCCTCGGGCGGGGCGGTGACGTCGATCAGACCGGTCATCCGCAGTGCCGGGGTGAACCCGAGGACGGCGGCCGCCCGGTCCACGGTCTCCACGACCCGTGCCCGCAGCCCCTTGCCGGCCGGTCCCGACCGCTTGGCCCGCAGACCGAAGATGGTCGACCGGATGGTCTTCGCGGTCTCGTCGAGGTCGTCGATGGCCCGGAGCACGCGCTCGGAGGCCTCCGGGTGCTCGATGAACCGGATGGCGCCCTGCAGGGTCATCCCGGTGGCGAAGAGCCGCTGGATGGCCAGGTCGTGGAGATCCCGGGCGATCCGGTCGCGTTCCTTGAGCAGGGCGACCTGTTCGGAGTCGCGGCGCCGCTCAGCGAGCTCCATCGCCACGGCCGCCTGTGCGCCGAAGCCCTTCAGCGGGGCGGACTCGTCCGCGTCGAAGAGCGGTGCGCCCTCGGCGCGGGCGAGCATGAGCACGCCGCGGATCCCGCCCTCGGCGGTGCCGATCGGTACGGCGAGCGCGGGCCCCAGGCCCTCCCAGCGCGGCGGTCCGGCGGTGATCCGCGGATCCTTGCGGACGTCCGCGCTGACGGCGAGGTCGGCCGACTGCACGGCCGCGCCCATGAAGGAGCCGGAGACCGGCAGCACCAGGCCCCGGTGGTCGGAGCCGCGCAGGCCGACCGCGATCCGGACCTCGAGCTCGTCCGTCTGCGGGAGGCAGAAGGCCACGACCGCGAGGTCCGCACCCGCGATCTGGGACGCGCGGGTGACCAGCAGGTCGAGCACCGCCTGCTCCGGCTCGCCGGACAGCAGGCTGCTGGTGACCTCGGCACCCGCAGCGAGCCAGCGTTCCCGCAGCCGTGCCTGGCTGTAGAGGCGGGCGTTGTCGATCGTCACGCCCGCGGCCACCGCCAGCGTGGCGAGCACCGCCTCGTCCTCGGCGTCGAACCCGCCGCCGCCGCGCTTCTCCGTCAGGTAGAGGTTGCCGAAGACCTTGTCCCGTACACGGATCGGCACGCCCAGGAAGCTGTGCATGGGGGGATGGTCGGCCGGGAAACCGACCGACGACGGATGGTCCGCGATCTCGCCCAGCCGCAGCGGCACCGGGTGGCGGATCAGCTCACCCAGCAGCCCGCGCCCGGACGGCAGCGGACCGATCCGGGCCCGCTGCTCGTCGCTCACGCCCACCGGGATGAACTGGGACAGGGTTCGGTCCTCCCCGATCACCCCCAGGGCGCCGTACTCGGCGTCCACCAGCGTCACCGCCGCCTCGACGACGTGATGCAGGGCCTGGGTGAGATCCAGGTCCCGGCCGACGTCCAGCACCGCCTCCAGCAGGCTGTGCACCCGGTCGCGGGCGCTGCGGGCGGCGTCCAACCGGGTCTGGAGCTCGTCGAGCAGGTCGTCCAGACGGAGCTGCGGCAGCGGGGACGTGTCGTCCTCACGGACTGTTCCCATGCGCTCCTCCCCTCCGGTCGGGTGGCCGGCTTCCAGCCTAGGAGGCGGTGGCCCCGGGTGTCGTGGCGGTGGGGCCGCTCGACCCGCCCGGCGGGCCGTCCGACCCATGGCGCGCCGGTCGGGACGGCACCACGCTGGAAGGAGGCCCGGCAGCGCGCGACGGCGCCGGGACGTCCGAGGGAGTGACCGGACATGAAGGCTCTGACGTACCGCGGACCGGGCCGCCGTCTGTGGGCCGAGGTCCCCGACCCGGCCCCCACCGATCCCGAGGACGCGATCGTCCGCGTGGACGCGGCAACGATCTGCGGCACCGACCTGCACATCCTCCACGGCGACGTGCCGGAGGTAGCAGAAGGGCGGATCCTCGGGCACGAGGCCGTCGGAACGGTCGTCGAGACCGGACCGGGCGTGCGCACCGTCGCGGCCGGCGACCGCGTCCTGGTCTCCTGCATCTCCGCCTGCGGCCGCTGCGCCTCGTGCCGCGAGGCCGCGTACGGCCAGTGCACGGGAGGAGGGGGATGGATCCTCGGCCACCTCGTCGACGGAACCCAGGCCGAGTTCGTCCGTACGCCGTTCGCCGACAACTCGCTGCACAGGCTGCCGGCCGGAATCACCGACGAGGCGGCGCTGATGCTCGCGGACATCCTGCCCACCTCGTTCGAGGTCGGGGTCCGCAACGGCCGGGTCGGCCCGGGGGACACCGTCGTGGTCGTCGGCGCCGGACCCGTCGGGCTCGCGACGATCGCGACGGCCCGCCTCTACAGTCCCGCCCGGATCATCGCGGTCGACCTCGCGGAGAGCCGGCGGAAGGCCGCCGGCCGGGCGGGCGCCGACAGCGCCCTGAGCCCCGACGACGTGGAGAGGGCGGCCGCGGACGGGCTCGGCAGGGACGGCCGCGGTGCCGATGTCGCGATCGAGGCGGTCGGCCTCCCCGAGACCTTCGAACTCTGCACCCGCCTGGTGCGGCCGGGCGGCCGGGTGGCGAACGTCGGCGTCCACGGCAGGAGCGCAACTCTCCACCTCGAGGACCTGTGGATCCGGAACCTCACCATCACCACCGGTCTGGTGGACACCAGCAGCACCCCTCTGCTGCTCGACATGCTGGCCGCCGGCCGGCTGTCCACCGGTGATCTCGTGACCCACCGGTTCGGGCTCGACGAGATGCAGGACGGCTACGACGTGTTCGCCGACCCGGCCCGCACGGGCGCGCTCAAGGTCGCGTTCTTCCGCACGTGAGGACCGCAGGCCGTGAACACGGACAGCCCGACGTCCGCCGTCCACGGACCCTGACCGGCCCGTCGTACGGCCGGCCGGGGACGGAGAGGGAACCGCGCACGAGGTAAGGAGACCGACCGTGAGACACCGACAGGTGGCCGACGTCATGACCCGGGAGGTGGTCCGCGTCCCGCCGGACACCGGGTTCCGCGAGATCGCAGCCACGCTCGCGGTGCACCGCATCAGCGCCGTACCGGTGGTCGACGGGGCGGACCGTCCGGTCGGGGTGGTCTCCGAGGCGGACCTGCTGCACACCCAGGCCGCCCAGGACGATCCCGACGAGATGCGTGCCGTACCCCGCCGGGAGGGTGACCGGGCCACGGCGGCCGGCCTGATGTCCGCCCCGCCGGTGTGCATCACCGCCGACGCCAGCGTGGTCGCCGCCGCCCGGCAGATGGAGAGGCACGGCGTGAAGCGGCTGCCCGTCGTGGACGCGGACGGCCGGCTGGTCGGCATGGTCAGCAGGGCCGACCTGGTGAAGGTCTTCCTCCGGGACGACCGGGCCATCGCCAAGCAGATCGCCGACGAGGTGCTCGGCGCGATCGACGGCATCGACCCGGCTGCCGTGGACCTCCGGGTCGACCAGGGCCGGGTCACGCTCAGCGGCACGATCGACCCGCCCTACCTGGCGGCGGTCGTCGACAGGCTCTGCCGGTCGATCGACGGCGTCGTCTCGGTCACCGACCGTACGGGGTCCCGCGGCTGACGCGCGCCGGGCCGTCCGAGGCAGGTCGGCCCGGCGAGCAGGACCGAACGGCCCTGCACCGGCCGCGACCGCCGACGCACAGTGGAGGGGCAGACCCGACGAGGGAGGAGCAAGGACCATGCAGCACCGGAGCGTTCACGACGTCATGACCCAGGAAGTGGTGACCGCGAGGCCTGACACGCCGTTCAAGGCGGTCGTGGGCCTGTTCCACCGCAACGACATCACGGCCGTCCCGGTCCTCGACGACCAGGACCGGCCGATCGGCATGGTCTCCGAGGCGGACCTGATCCGCAAGGAGGCGGTGCTGCCCGACCCGGAGGGCCGGACGCCGGGCCGCTGGCTGCCGCCGAAGGACCGTGCCCGCGCCGAGGCCGAGACGGCCGGAGGACTGATGACCTCGCCGGCGGTGACCGCCCGGCCCACCTGGTCGGTGCCGGAGGCCGCCCGGCAGATGGACAGGCACAAGGTCAAGCGGCTGCCCGTGGTGGACGAGGCGGGCCGGCTCGTCGGCATCGTCAGCCGGCGCGACCTGCTCCAGGTGTTCCTGCGGAACGACGCGGCGATCCGTGAGGAGATCGTGCACGACGTCTTCGGGCAGATCCTCTGGACCCCCGCGGAGACCGTCCGGGTCACCGTCCACGACGGCGTCGTGACCGTCGCCGGCCGTCTCCCGCGCCGCAGCCTGATCCCGATCGCCGAGCAGCTGTGCCGGGCCGTCGACGGAGTCGTGGCGGTCCATCAGTCCCTCGACTGGGTCGAGGACGACACCGACGTCCGCCTCGAACACCCGCAGGCCTACCGCGCAGGCGGCTGACCGGGTGCGCCCGACGGATCCGGGCCGCCGTCGCCGTGACGGCGGTCCGCCGCACCGTGACCGGTGCCGCCCGCCGTTCGCGGGCGGGAACGGTCACGGTGCGGGGGGGCCCCGGCACGGCGGCGGGGGGCCCCGCCCCACGGTGTCAACGGGAGGCGGCGGATCCGCCGCGCCGGTTCCGCCGACCGGTCACCCGCGACGTCCGGATCCGGACCCAGACGTCCCGCCCCCCACCGACCCACGGGTCGGGCCGGCCGCGGTGTTCCAGATGCTCGACGACCTCCGGCTCGTCCAGCCGTACGGCGGTGCCCCTCACCAGAACGCTCCAGCCCGAACTCAGCGCGTCGTCGATGCGGTCCGCCTCGAACGCGAGCCGTGCGCCGACCTCCGGACACACGCTGCTCCCCTCCGCGGTGCGGTAGACGACCGTACCGTCCATCACCCGGAAGTTGACGGGCAGTGCGACCGGACCGTCCCCGGTGGACAGCACCACCCTGCCGACCCCGCCGGGGGCGAGCTTCGCCCAGCAGGCCGCCGGTGCGAGCTCCTCGACCACCGGCTGCGCGGCCGCTGCCGTCCGCCCGGGCGGCACCTCCGTGCCGGCGCCGAGCAGCTCGCCGACGGAGGTGCCCAGGACGCCGGCGAGCCTGGTGAGGGGTGCCGAGTCGGGTACCGCGGCGGACGACTCCAGGTACTCCAGGTACTCCAGGGCCATGCCGGCGCGCTCCGCCACCTCCTGGCGGCTGAGCCCCAGCCGTTCCCTGCGCAGCGTCACACGCCGTGCGATGTCACCCCGTTGCCCGGCCGGGGCTCCTGCCGTTCCGCTGCCGGTCGGCGGTCTGGACATGGTTCGCTCCTCTCCCTCGACGGCACGGTCGCGGCACGTCTTGCGCGCGATCCGGACCGGGTACACAGCACGCCGTGCGCAGCGCTGTCCCACCGAACCGAGCAGGGCACCGGCGAACCCGCCGGTGCTCCGGCTCCCCACGACCGGGAGGACCACGTCCTCCTTCCCGTGAACGGCGGCTCCCGGGCGCCGGCCGCCCGCGTCGTGTCGCCGGTCGGCCCGGATCGCCGGACCGCTCGGCGCAGGGCGCGCCGGGACCGTTCCGAGCCGTCCACGCCGACGGCGATCGCCCGTCCTGTCCGGTCGCCGGTCATCGCTCCTCCTCCGGCGCCCCGCCGCTCAGCTGCCGGCCGCGGGCGTGTTGGCGGCGGCGTCGTGCATGCCCGCGACCAGGAGCTGGTGCCCCAGCTCCATCAGGGCGCGCCCGGCCGCGTACTCGTCGCCGATCTCGGGCACGGCGGCATCCTGCGGGTTGCGACGGGAGCTGCTCCGGCTCTGCAGGACGTTGTCGCCGGTGTCGAGCACGCCGTGCGCGGTGGTCGTGTCCCCCGCCTCGAACAGGTCGAGCTTGAGGGTCCAGGTCTTGGTGTGCATCGGCGTGTGGGCCGGTTCTCCGGTCATCGCTCCGTCGCCTCCTCCGGCATGCGGCCGGGTGGGGCGCGTGACCCGCCGTGCGGGTCGCTGCGCCTGCGCCCGTACCACCAGCGTCGGCCGGGGAACCGGGCCGGCGCTGGGGCCGTTCGACCCTGATCCCCTGGACGGACGGGCACGGGACGCCCGTCCCCGGGACCCGGTCCCCGCGGGGTCAGCCGCGGAGGCCGGCCAGGGTCGTGGCCAGATCGGTGCCGGCCGAGCGGGCGCGGTTGTGGGGCAGCCTGCCGAGCAGGTTGCCCATGGCGCAGGTGTTGGTGACGGCGGAGAACGCGAGCCCGGCGCCGACCGCGGCCGAGATCCAGCGGGCGCCGGGCAGCACGAGGTCCGCCAGCACACCGGCGAGGACGAGGCCGCCGGCGACCAGGCGGACCTGCCGGTCCATGGCCCACACGGCGCGTGCGCCGGCGACCCGGTCGAGCGGGTGGCCGTCGCCGGCCCAGGCCGAGGTGCCGCCGGTCAGCGTGAGCGCGGTGATCCCCTCGGCGGCGAGCCGCTCGCAGGCGGTCCGGGAGCGGTTGCCGGAGGCGCACACCACGGCGACCCCGCCCCGCCCGGCCACGGCGCGCAGCGTGGGCATGGCCTCGTCGAGCCGGTCGAGCGGGACGTTGTGGGCTCCGGGGATGTGGCCCGCGGCGTACTCGCCGGGGGAGCGGACGTCGACGACGGTGAACTCGGCGAGGCGGGGGTGCAGCTGGGCGACGGTCACGGGGGTGGTCATGGTGCGGGGGAGTCCTTCCGGAACAGCGGGGCGGGCCGCCCGGGCGGGGGCGCCGGGCGGAGCACGGGGATTCGTCAGCGCAGGGCGTCGACGAGCATGAGGGCGGCGACGGCGAGCAGCGCGACGGCGAAGGCCGTCTGCAGGGCGCGGCCGCTGAAGCGGTCGGCCAGCCGCTTGCCGTCCCAGGCGCCGAGCACGGCGGCGGCGGTGAACGGGGCGATGACCGCCCAGTCGAGGGAGCCGGCCGCTCCGACCCGTGGGACGAGTGCGGCCAGCGAGTTGGCGGAGATGACCAGCAGGCTGGTGCCGACGGCCTCGGCCATGGTGAAGGCGAGGACGGAGACCAGCGCGGGGACGGCGAGGAAGCCGCCGCCCACCCCCAGCAGGCCGGTGACGGCGCCGAGGCCGGCTCCCGCGGTGGCCGGGCGGGCCGGCCCGCTCTCGGCCGGGCGGTCGTCCGGCATCTCCTCCGGGCGGTGCCGTGCGGCGTCCTTCGGTTTGCGGGCGGAGGCGAGCATGCGCCAGGCGGCGGTGCCCGCGAGTGCCGCGAACGCGACGGTGAGCAGGGTGGCGGGCAGGTGCGAGGACAGTGCCCCCGCGGCCGCCGCGACCGGGAGGCCGGCCGCGGCGAACAGCAGGCCGGTGCGCCAGCGGACCCGCCCGGCCCTGGCGTGGGCGAGCAGGCCGGGCAGCGAGGTGCCGGCGACGGTCAGGAGGCTGGCGGTGCCGGCCTGTGCGGGGGTGAAGCCGAGCAGGTAGATCAGGGCGGGGACGGCGAGCATGCTGCCGCCTCCGCCGAGGCCGCCCAGCGCCAGGCCGACGACGGCGCCGGCGGGCAGGCCGAGCAGGAGCGCACTCACGCGACCCGCCCCTGCGGGCCGTCCGCCGTGGCGGCGGGGGGCCCGGCCTCGTCCGAGGTCGTCGGCTGCGGTGCGCGGGGCTGGTGGGACAGGAGCATGGCGTGCCTCCGTGGTCGTGCTGCAGGGCGGGTGGGCCGTGGCGCTCCGGTGCCGGGAACGGCGCCGGGCCTGGCGGGGGAAGGGGGGGCGGGCCGCGTGACGACGGCGGCCGATGAGCGCCGCCCCTTGCCTCCGATAATACCCATGGGGGTATCTTGGAGAGCAAGGGATACCCCCACCCGTATTTTTGTCAGGAGAGATCGACGTGTTCTTCGCCCAGTACTACCTGGACTGCCTCTCCCAGGCGTCCTACCTGGTCGCCGACGAGACCACCGGCCGCGCCGTCGTGGTCGACCCGCGCCGGGACATCGACGAGTACCTCGCGGACGCCGAGGCCCACGGCTTCACCGTCGAGGCCGTCGTGAACACCCACTTCCACGCCGACTTCCTGGCCGGACACCTGGAGCTGGCCGCCCGCACCGGCGCCTGGATCGGCTACGGGCGGCGCGCGGAGACCGAGTACCCGATCCGCAAGCTCGCCGACGGCGAGCGGATCAGCCTCGGCGACGTCACCCTGCAGGTCATGGAGACCCCCGGGCACACCCCCGAGTCCATCAGCCTGCTGGTCTTCGAGCGCGCGGCGGACACCGTCCCCTACGGCGTGCTGACCGGCGACGCACTGTTCATCGGCGACGTCGGCCGCCCCGACCTGCTGGCCTCCGCCGGCACCGGCGCCGACGAACTCGGCCGGATGCTCTACGACAGCGTCCAGCACAGGCTGATGGCCCTGCCCGACGAGGTCCGGGTCTTCCCCGCCCACGGCGCCGGGTCGTCCTGCGGCAAGAACCTCTCCACCGAGCGGCAGTCCACCATCGGCGCCCAGCGCGCCACCAACTACGCCTGCACACCGATGAGCGAGGAACGGTTCGTCGCCATCGTCACCGCCGGCCAGTCCGCGGCACCCGGCTACTTCGGCCACGACGCCGTGCTCAACCGCCAGGAGCGCGCCCTGTTCGACACCGCCAGCGCCCACCGGCCGCTCACCGTCGACGAGTTCGGCACCCGCCGCGCCGCGGGTGCGGTCGTGGTCGACGCCCGCACCCCGCAGGAGTTCGCCGCCGGACACCTGCGCGGCGCGATCAACGTCCCCGTCGACGGCCGCTTCGCCGAACAGGCCGGCACCGTCCTGTCGCCCGACGCCGAGATCCTGGTCGTCGCACCCGACGGCCGCGAGGACGAGGTGGTGACCCGCCTCGCGCGCATCGGCTTCGACCGCACCGCCGGCCACCTCGACGAGCCCGAGAGCACCCTCGCCGCGTTCGCCGACGACCTCACCCCCGCCAGCCGGCTCACCGTCGACCAGCTGCGCACCGCCCTCGCCGCCGAGCACCCGCCGCTCGTCGTCGACGTCCGCAGCTGCGGCGAGCGCGCCGAGGGGGCGGTGGACGGCTCGCTGCACATCGCCCTGAACGAACTGCCCGGCCGCCTCGCCGAGATCCCGGCCGACCGGCCCCTCGTCCTGCACTGCGCCGGCGGCCACCGCTCCTCCATCGCCGCCAGCCTGCTGCGCCACTACGGCTTCGCCGACGTGTCGGACCTGCTCGGCGGCTACGGCGCCTGGCAGGCCGCCGGGCGGGCCGCGGTCTGAGCCGGCGCGGGCGTCACCGGCGGGCGACCGTACGGGGGTCAGAACCAGTGCAGGCAGTGCGGGGAGCGCTCGGCCCGGAAGAGGGCGTCGGCGAGCAGGGCCGCACCCGGGCGGTGGGCCCGGACGTGTCCGGCGCGCACCAGCGTGCTCGGGGTGGTGCCGCCGAGGTAGATCGACCCCAGGTCGCTCACGTCCAGGGACAGGTCGGGCTCCCGGTCCGTCGGGACGCAGTCGGCCCTGCCGCCCCGGACGGTCAGCAGGTGGCGGCCGCGCTCGCCGAGGAACGGGTCGTCGACGTCGAGGACGAGCTCGCCGTCCGAGCACCAGCCGCGTGCGGTGAGCGCCCGGGGGACGTCCAGCAGCCGGACCCAGAGCCAGTCGGTGTCGCCGGTCACCTCGGCGGCGCGGAAGTCCTCGAACTGCCAGCGCAGCGGATGCCCGGTCGGGACGTGCTTGAACACGACCCGGTCGGCCAGGTCGTGGTCGAGCAGGAACCGGGCCAGGGCGGTGGTGACGGCGTCCCCGGTGGTGACGATCTCGTCGACGGTCAGGGTCCCGGCCTCGAACGAGTAGCTCGCGTAGCCGTCCGGGACGCCGTCGGCGTCCCGGTGGACGGCGACGTACCGCGGCGCCGGGGCGATCGGCGGCTGTCCCGCGCCGGAGGACCACCAGCGGTGCGGCCGGGACAGCGCGCCGGGCTGCGCGCGGCGGTAGCGGTCGTAGACCCCTTCGAGGAGCTCGCCGCAGTCGGTGCGCTTCACCACCTCGATCGAGTCGGTCGCCGAGTCGCTCGCAGTGGCCTCGGCCGCTTCGGGGGCCCGTCGGTCCGCGAGGGCCGAACGGTGCCGCGGCACCGTCACCCGGGCCGTGTAGGTCGCCGGCCCGTAGCCGAACCGGCGGTAGATCACGGCCTCGGAGGCCAGCAGCACGGAGAGGAACTCCCCGCGGTCGCGCAGGTCGGTGAGCTGATGCCGCATCATCGCCGTGAGCACGCCCCGCCGCCGGTGCGAGGGCAGGACGCCGACGGCGGTGACCCCGGCGGCCGGGGCCAGGACCCCGCCGGGCAGGGTCAGCTCGAAGGAGTACGCGCCGGCGGTGCCGACGGGCCGCCCGTCAGGCGCCAGGGCCATGAGGTTGCGGTCCATCTCCAGCGCAGCCCACCAGACCCCGCCGCCGTCGACGGGGGTCTCCGGGAACCGCCCGAACGCGGCGTGGAGCGTGTCGACGAAGACGTCCAGGTCCTGGTCGTCGGTGGGACGGATGTCCATGGCTGGCGCTGCCTCCCCGGCTACCGGCACCACGGCGGTGTGGTGCCCCGCCACAGTGCAGCCGCACGGCGGTCCGTGGTCAACCGGATTTCCGGCAGGGGCGGACGGCCCCGGACCCGGCCGTCGGGCGGGGCCGCCCCCCGGCGGGCGACTCCGGACGTATACCCCACGGGGTACACTGGGCTTTTCGAATCGAAGCAGTGGAGGTGCAGCAGTGCAGGTCGACGACGATTCGGTCGGTGCGGTCCTCAACCGCCTCCGCCGGGCCCAGGGCCAGCTCGCCGGAGTCATCGCGATGATCGAGGCCGGGCGCGACTGCAAGGACGTCGTGACCCAGCTCGCCGCGGTCTCCCGCGCGCTCGACCGGGCCGGGTTCAAGATCGTGGCCAGTGGCATGCGCCAGTGCATGGCCGCGGCCGACGGCGACACCCCGCCGATGACCGAGGCCGAACTCGAGAAGCTCTTCCTCGCCCTCGCCTGACCGGCGCTGCCGCGGGGAGGCCGTCGCGGAGGGTGCCCGGCAGGCCGTCCGTCGGGCGGCGCGCGACGATGGGGGCATGGACGGGAGCGTTTCGCCCGGCCCGGGCCGCCCATCGCCCGCGCTGCTCGACACGATGGCGAACCTGGCGCGGTTCCACCGTGAGCACGAGGAGTTCTACGCCTCGGCGCCCCGGGAGCAGGCCGTGCTGCTGCAGCGCGACGCGAGGACCCTGTTGGCCCTGGCCGACCGCTGGTCCGCGGTCCGGCCGGCAACGCCCTCGCCGCTGAACCCGTTCGAAGGCGCCGAGGACCTCACCTCACCGGTGGGCATCCAGCTCCGCGGTGTCCTCTTCATGGAGGGCGAGGACGAGCCGGTCGAACTCGCCCTTCTCAAGCGGGATCTCGTGCGGACCGCGGACGACCTGGGGTCGGGTGCCCGCTGGCTCGCCGAGGCGATGCAGGCATCGTGGGACGGTGCGCGGGCGCTGCTCGACCTCCCCGGCTTCGCGGACCTGCTGGGCGAGCGGCACCGCATCATCGCCAACGACTGGCAGGCGGCCCACCAGGCCGACCTGGCCGGGTTGGTGCTGCGGCGGGCCGCAGAGATCCTCGAACGGGTCGACCTCCGGCCGGCGGCCCTCCGTGCGGACCTCGCCGAGGGGCCGGCGGGTCCGCAGCGGCTCTACTCCGCCGCCGAGCTGGTCGCCCGTGCCGCGGACCTGCTCAGTGAGTCGGCCGCGCTCGTACACGCCAACGAGCGCCGCTGGCGCGCCTTCGGTGCCCGGGTGGCGGAGCTGCGGGACGAAGCCTGACGCCTCAGCTGCGGCCGAAGAGCCTGGCCAGGAATCCGCGGCCGCTCCCGGCGGCCCTGTCGCAGGTGCATCGGTCCGCCTTGGGGACGCCGGCCAGGACCTGCTCGACGTGCATCCCGCACCCTGCGTAGGTGGCCTTGCCGCAGGTGCGGCACGTCGTCCGTCGGCACATGGTGGAACTCCCGGTCTCGCGTCACTGGTCCTTGCCGTCCCGATGATACCCCCTGGGGTATGAAAGCCGTGAGCGGTCCGCCCGCCGTGCCGTCGAGGACGACCGCCCGCCCGTGGGCCGCGGCCGGCGGCCCGTGCCCCGGAGCCCGTGCGGACCGTGGCGTTCAGATGCCGGGGACGACGGCCACCGGGCAGGGTGCGCGGTGGACGGCGGCGTGTGCGACGGGCCCGATCCGGGGCGTCGGGCCGCTGCGGTGTCCGCCCCTGCCGACCACGACGAGCCGGGCCCGTTCGGTGCCCGTCGCCAGTGCGCGGGCCGGGCCGTCCGGGACGCACCGCTCCACCACCCGGACCCCGGCGTGCTTCTCGCGCCACGGCAGCAGTGCTGCGGTCAGCGCATCGCGGTCCGGGGGTCTGCCGGCGCCCGCGTGCAGGGCGAGCAACGGCGCGCAGTGGCGTTCCGCCGCGGCGAAGGCGAACTCCAGGACGGTCTCGTGTCCGGGCCGCAGACTCACGCCCGCCACGACCGCGCCCGTCAGTGCGGCCGCTTCCCGCGGGGCGGGCGCGCTCGCGGGCGCGCGGACCAGGACCACCGGCACGTCGGAGCGGGAGACCGCCTGGAGGGCCACCGAGCCGAGCAGCAGACCGCGTACGGCGCCCAGCCCGCGGGATCCGACCACCAGGAGTGCGGCCTCGTGTGCGGCGGGCAGCAGTTCGGCG
Organism: Kitasatospora arboriphila; assembly: GCF_039528095.1. Classification (NCBI taxonomy): domain Bacteria; kingdom Bacillati; phylum Actinomycetota; class Actinomycetes; order Kitasatosporales; family Streptomycetaceae; genus Kitasatospora; species Kitasatospora arboriphila. Next base: position 69,274 of record NZ_BAAALD010000006.1, on the reverse strand, counting down.
GGGGACTCGCCGGGCACCAGCCGGGTCAGGACCAGGACATCCGGGTACTGCTCCCGCAACTCGCTCTCCATGTGCTGCAGCAGACGTTCTCCCGCGAGCGCCTGCTCGCCCTCCCGGGCGGTCTGCCGAGCGGTCATCGGCGGCAGGACCCACACGTGGAACAGCCGCAGCGGCACCTCCCGTACCTGGGCCTCCCGGGCCGCCCAGTGCGCGGCGGACCTGCTTCCGGGTGAGCCGTCGAGTCCGACGGCGATCTCCTCGTGCACGGTTCACTCCTGTCCACGGCCGCAGGGCCGCTCACGGCCGGGCGGCGGAGTGCGGGCCGGGCGCGGCTCGAACGGCGGGCGGCGCGGTGGTGGCACCGGTGTCGTCGATGCGGTGGCCCAGTTCCTGTCGGACGGCGACGACCCCGTCGAGGGAGCGGCACATGCCCTCGACGACGGGGACGAGGCTCTTGCGTCCGACGGCGCCCCGCAGGGTGACCACACCGTCGTCGACGGTGACGTGCACGGCGTCCGCGGGGAGTCGGAGGGCGTCCAGCAGCACCTCCCGCTCGATCTCCTCCCGGATGTCGTCGTCCTGCCTGAGGAAGGGGCTGAGCAGGTCGCTGCGGGAGACGATGCCGGTGAGCCGGCCCGAGGTGTCGACCACGGGGAGCCGCTTGAGCTTCCTGCGGTGCATCAGCCGGGCTGCTTCGACCAGGCTCCATCCGGAGCGCGCGGTGACCACCGGGCTCGTCATCAAGGACTCGGCCGTCCCTCCGTCCGTCCGGTGCGGGGCGTGTGACGGGAACCGGCGGGAACGCGACGCGTCCTCGTCCGGCAGGGCCGCCTCCTCGCGGATCAGGTCGGCCTCGGACACGATGCCGACCGGGCGGTAGCCGGCGTCGACCACGGGCACCGCGGTGATGGCGTGGCGGTGGAACAGTCCCACGATCACCTTGAACGCGGTCTCGGGACGGACCGCGACGACGTCGTGGGTCATGACGTCCTCGACGGTGCGGAGTTGCACGGTGTGCTCCTCTCCGGACGGACCGGCACTCCGGCCCGGCACGCTCGGCCACGGTGCGGCACCTCCAGTCTCGGTCCCCGTGGCGGTTTCCGCCGGGGCCGGGTGGCCCTGTCCTCAACGGAGAACGGGCCAGCCGCGACGGTCGGGCATCACCGCAGGTCGCCGACCGGCGGCACCGCCCGGCAGGCGGCCCGTACGGAGCCGGCCACCAGCCCCACCAGGGCGGGAAGAGCAGCCCGGACGGCGTCGGTGAGGCCGAGCCCGGGGGTGAAGTCCGCGCCTTCGACGGCGTGGACGACCAGTGCACGCGGCAGCCGGTCGAGGGCGGCGGCCAGGGCCACCGTCTCCGCGAGGCCCAGCCCGTGGGTGCTGGCCGTCGCGGCCGCCAGCGAGGCTGCCCGTCCGCCCCGGAGGGTGTGCAGGCGGCCGGGGCGGCCGGCGGGGGAGCGCACCGCCTCGGCGAGGACCACCGTGTCGGCCGGACCCCACAGGTCCAGCAGTCGGCCCGGGTCCCCGTCGCTCAGGGCGAGCACGGCGGCCGGTGCACCGCGCGCCCGCAGCGACTCGATCACGGCCGGCCCGGCGCCGTCGTCGCGGCGGAAGGGATTGCCGACCCCGATCACCACCACCCGGCCGGTCATTCCCGCTCCACACTGAGGTCGAGGAAGTGCGTGGCGCAGGAGATGCACGGGTCGTGGTTGCGGACGGCCCGCTCGCACAGCGCCGCCAGCTCCCCGTCCCCGACGGCGGCCGGGGACCGCGCCAGCCGGGCCCCGACCTGGCGGCGGAGGTCCTCCTCGATCGCCGCCTGGTTCTGTGCGGTGGGCGGCACGATCCGGGCCCGGGTGACGGTTCCGTCGGGGCCGAGCGCGTAGCGGTGGTACAGCAGGCCGCGCGGCGCCTCGGTAGCGGCGCAGCCGACGGCCTCCCGTGCAGGCACCTCCACGTACGGCCGCTCCGGCGGCCGGTACCCCTCGATGATCAGCAGGGCCTCCTCCAGGGCGTGCACCACCTCGACGGCCCGCACGACGATGCTGCGGTACGGGTTGCGGCAGGGATCTCCCGCGGTCGGATCACCGAGTCCCGCGCCGCGCGCCGCCTCCGCGGCCGCCGGGTGGAGCCAGCGGCCGTTGAGCGCGTAGCGGGCGAGCGAGCCGGTGAGGTACGGGCGGCCGTCCAGCCGCGACTGCAGCGCCGTCGAGTACGGCACCTGCTCCTCGACCACACGGCGCTCGAACTCCTCGACGGGAAGGCTCCGCGGCCCGCCCGGGCTCCCCGCCGGCGGCAGGACGGCGGGACCGCCGGAATCGATCGCGTAGCCGCCCGGGTCGTGCAGCGCCAGGAACTCGCCGTCGAAGGAGGCCTCCGGGAAGTCGAAGCCGGCGACCCAGCCCACGGCCTCCAGCGCCTCGTCCCGCGCCCGGCGCAACTGCTCGGCCAGTGGGTCGAGTTCCGCCCGTGACGGGGTCCGATGGAAGCCGCCGACCCTGACGTTGACCGGGTGGATCGGGCGCCCGCCGAGCACCTCCACCACCGCGTTGCCCGCCTGCTTGATCCGCAGCCCCCGCTCGACGGCCGTCCGGTGTCCGCGGGCGACCTCGACGCCGTCGGCGCAGCCCAGGAAGTCGGGCGCGTGCAGCAGGTGGACGTGCAGGGACTGGCTCTCGACCCACTCGCCGTAGTACAGCAGCCGGCGCAACTGCGCGAGCGGTCCGTCGACGGTGATTCCACAGGCCGCCTCGACCGCCTGACATGCCGTCATCTGGTAGGCGACCGGGCAGATCCCGCAGATCCGGGCGGTGAGGTCCGGGGGCTCGGTGTGTCCCCGGCCGACGAGGAAGGCCTCGAAGAAGCGGGGCGGCTCGTAGAGCCGCAGCTCGGCGGTGACGACCTCCTCTCCCTTCAGGCGCAGCCGGACGGCGCCCTCGCCCTCCACCCTGGCCAGGGCATCCAACCGCAGGACCCGCGACGACCCGTGGCTCACTGCGGCTCCTCGGTGCCGAGCCCCTCGGCGATCTCCGGCACCGGACCGTACTCGGGCGCCGCGGCGTTGAAGGTGCGGAAGACGCGGACGACGTCCAGCTCGGACATGCCGTCCCGGCCGAGTTGGCGGATCATCGACTCCAGATTGGGGTCGGCCACCGGGCCGAAGCAGCCGTAGCAGCCGCGCCCGTACGTGGGGCAGATCGCCCCGCACCCGGCGTGGGTGACCGGGCCGAGGCAGGGCGTGCCGTGGGCCACGGTGACACAGGTGGTGCCGCGGATCTTGCACTCGTAGCAGACGCTGTGCGCCGGGACGTTGGGTCTGCGGCCGACCAGGTACGCGGTGATCACCTCCAGCAGTTGGAGCCGGTTGATCGGGCAGCCGCGCAGTTCGAAGTCGACCGGGACGTGCGCCGAGATCGGTGTGGAGGTGCCGAGGGTCGCGACGAACTCGGGGCGGGCGTAGACGGCGGAGCGGAACTCGGCGACGTCCGCGAAGTTCCGCAGCGCCTGCACACCGCCGGCCGTCGCGCAGGCGCCGATGGTCACCAGGCGGCGGGAGATGCCGCGGATGTGCCGGATGCGCCGGGCGTCCTCGTCCGTGGTGATCGAGCCCTCGACCAGCGACAGGTCGTACGGCCCTGCACCTTCGAGGCCGGCCGGGCCCCGGGAGCCCGTACCCTCCGCGCTGCTCATCTCCAGGAAGTGGGAGATGCTCACCCGTCCGGCGAGCGGCAGCAGTTCGTCCTCGCAGTCGAGGAGGGTCAGCTGGCAGCCGTCGCAGGAGGCGAACTTCCACACCGCCAGGGTCGGCCGGTCGGCATCGTCCATGTCTACAGCTCCCTTACCGCGAGCAGTTGTCGGGAGACCGCGCAGTCGACCACCGGGCCGTCGCGGCAGAGCAGCAGCGGTCCGAGCTGGCAGTGGCCGCAGTGTCCCGTTCCGCAGCGCATGTTGCGCTCCAGCGAGATCTGGATGCGCTCGGGCGGCATGCCGCGTGCGAGCAGCGCATCCGCGGTGCGTCGCATCATCACCTCCGGCCCGCAGACGAGGGCGGTTGCGGTGCCCGCCCCGACGGCCACCCGGTCGAGCAGGGCGGTCACCACCCCGACGCTGCCCCGCCACTGCGGAGTCGGCCGGTCCACCGTCACCTCCACCCGGCACCGGTCGCTCCAGTGGGCGAGTTCGCCGGGGAAGAGGAGGTCCGCCGGGGTGCGTGTCCCCACCAGGACGGTGAGGCGCCCGGCCCTGCCCAGGAGCCGGTGCACGGCCGGCCGCAGCGGCGCCAGTCCGAGGCCGCCGGCGACCACCAGGACATCGGAGCCGTCCGCCCCGTCGAGGTTCCAGCAGGTGCCGAACGGGCCGCGCAGGCCGAGGGTGCCGCCGGGAGCGGATCGGCAGATCGCCGCCGACACGGCGCCGACCGCGCGGACGGTGAAGGTGACCGTCGCGTCGCCGACGGCGCTGACGGAGATCGGTACCTCGCCGACGCCGAAGGCGTACACCATCGCGAACTGCCCGGGGGAGAAGGCCGGCAGGGACGCGCCGTCCGCGGCGAGGGTGAGCGAGACGCAGTCCGAGGTCTCCGGCCGGGACGAGAGCACCCGGTACGGGACGGGTACGGTGCTCACGGCGGACCGCCTCCGTCCGGTGCGTAGAGGTCCACCAGGCGCAGTCGGGCGGCCTGGAGCCGTTCCGCGATCACGGCGGCGCAGTGCAGGGTGACTCGGAGACCGAACTCCGGGTCGGCCCCGCAGAGCGCCCGCACCCGCTCTGCGGGGAACTCCCAGGCACGGACCGGGCCGAGCGAGCGGGCACCGAGGTGCCAGCGGTACGGCGGGAAGAGCCAGGACCAGCCGAGCAGTTGGCCGGCGCCGACCGTCTCGACCACCGGCGGCCGGCGCCCGGGCACGTACAGATCGAGGGCGACCTCGCCGGAGCGGAGCAGCCAGAACCGGTCGGCCGCCCCGCCCTCGTCGAACAGGCGCCTGTCCGCGGGGAATTCGCGGTCGTCCGCGAGTCCGAGCAGGCGGGCCCGGTGCAGGTCGGACAGGCCGTCCAGCAGTGGCTGCGGTTGAGTCACGACCGCCCGTCCCCGTCTCCGTCCGAGCCGGCCCGCAGCCCGGCCCAGTCGTGCAGGGCCGCCGCCTCCTCGGTGATGTCGATGGCGACCGGGCACCAGACGATGCACCGCCCGCATCCGACGCAGCCGGAGGAGCCGAACTGGTCCCACCACGTTCCGAGCTTGTGGGTGAGCCACTGCCGGTAGCGGCTCGGCGCGGACGCGCGCACCGGGCCGCCGTGCAGGTACGAGTGGTCGAGGTCGAAGCAGGAGTCCCACACCCGCCACCGCTCGGCGTGGTCGCCGGTCAGATCGGTGACGTCCTCGGTCGTGGTGCAGAAGCAGGTCGGGCAGACCATCGTGCAGTTCCCGCACGTCAGACAGCGCTCGGCGACCTCGTCCCAGCGTGGGGCGTCCAGCGTGCCGGCCATCAGCCGGTGCAGGTCCACCTCCGGCATGCTGCGGCCCATCCGTCCTGCCGCGGAGGAGACCCCCTCACGTGCGGCGCCGACGGTCCGTGCGTCGGCGGGCCGCAGCGGCAGCTCGGCGAGGACCTCGGCGCCCTCCGGGCTCCCGCTGCGGATCCAGAACCGGTGGCCCGCGGAGTCCGCCACCTCGGTCAGGACGAGGTCGTGGCCGGGGCCGGCCGCCGGGCCGGTGCCCATGGACACGCAGAAGCAGGTGCCGCCCGGCTCGGTGCATTCGACCGCGATCAGGAACGCCCCCGTCCGCCGCCCCTCGTAGACCGCATCGCGGTGCCGGCCGCCGAGCAGCACGCGGTCCTGGACGGCGATGGCCCGCAGGTCGCAGGGGCGCACCCCGAGGAACGCGAAGCGGTGCGGCACCGGCTCGTCCGACTCCACCGCCAGTCCGCCCGCCGACCGGTCGGCCCGCCACTGGCGGACCCTCGCCGGGTGCAGGTAGGACTTCCAGGACTGCGGGCCCGCCGCGTTGGCGAAGGCCGCCCGGTCGGAGCGCTCGCGCAGCCGGTACGACCCGGCCTCCAACTCGACGCCCCAGCCGTACGGCAGCTGATCGGCGGAGGCCAGCTCGTCGAGGACGATCGCCCCGTCCCGCACGGTCGGGCCCACCACCGTGAAGCCCCGGGCCAGCAGCACGTCCACCAGGGCCGCCAGGCCGTCGATGCCGATGACACCGCCTTCGCCCGCCGGACCAGGGGCACCGCTGCGCGCCGTCATGTCGTGTGCCCTCCTCAGCCGCCGTCCGCTTCCATCTGTCGCACAGATCGGTGCCCCACAAGCGGGAGGCCGCCGCCGGACACCACGGGATACGCCCGGATGGCCGCATCCCGCGTCCCTCCACGGACCCGATTCAGCTGCGAGGGCGTGGCCCGTCCCGTCGACCCACCGAGGCGTGGCGCTGCACCGCAGGAGGTCAGACGAGCCGTGCTTCGGGGATCCGGTCGCGGACCGGCGATCCGGTGACGGCGCGGTTGGTGTGGTGCCGCTTCGCGTGCTGGGTGGACGCGTGCCACCGGCCGGCCGTCGGAGCACCGGCCAGCGCGAGGGCGAGGCCCGCGCCGAGCGCGGTGAGCAGCAGCGACCAGCGGACCGCGGCTCCGCGGACGCGGGGTCGGCCGTGCCGGGCGGCCCGCAGCCGCAGGTCGGCGCCGATCAGCCCGGGCAGGCGCCACACGTGGGCCAGGACGTGGACGGTGGTTGCCGCCGCCCAGCAGACGAAGGCGGCCTTGTGGAGGAAGAGGACGGGCAGCGCTCCGGTGTCGCGGCCCAGGAGGGCGAGGGCACCCCCGGTGGCCAGGACGGCGAGCGTGGTGGCGACCACGACCGGGCCGAGCAGTCGTAGCAGCGGATGGGGCGGCCCCTGCCGACGGTAGGCGGGACTGCCGGTGTAGTAGCGCACGATGCGGTAGCCGGTGCTGCCGAGCTTGAGCACGACCGGGCCGACCAGCACCATGCCTATGAAGAAGTGCCAGGTGAGGAGCCGGTCCAGGAACAGGATGGTCACGCCCTGGGCCGCCAGGAGCAGCAGCAGGAGGGCTCCGGTGGCGGCGATCAGTCGCCGGTTCCCCTCCGGCCCGCCGAGCCGACCCGCCGGGATCGGCGCGGCACTGTCGGCCGGGGCCGCGTCGCTGCCTGTCGAGAGCATGTGATGGTTCCGCCTTCCGCTGGTGCAGGACCGCGCAGGGGTGCGCGGGACGGCGGCCCGCCCGGTGCGAGGCCGCGAGCAGTGTGCCCGAGCGGGCACTAAGAAGTGGTTCAGGTCACGTACGGCCGGGACGGGTGCGTTCGATCCGCAGGGCGAGGACGGGGCAGGCCGCGACCGCGCGCCGGGCTTCGGACAGCAACTCGTCGGGGACGTCGGGCCGGACGAGGATCGGGTAGCCCCACTCGTCGAGGACGACCAGTTCGGGCAGCAGCTCCGCACAGAGGCCACGGCCGTCGCAGGCGATGCGGTCCACGGTGAGTCGGCGGTGCCCGCTCACCGCCATCCCTCGCTCTCCGGGTCCGCCGCAGCGGGCACCGTGAGGACGGAGCGTCGCCCGGCGGCGCCGCACGGCCCGCCCCGCACGTGCCGGCGCACGTCGTCGGCGAACACCTCCAGGGCGGTCGCGGCGAGCCGCGAAGCGCCGTCGGGGTGGCGGCAGGCACCGCGCCCGGCCAGCAGCCCGGTGCGGCGGCTCAGCCGGTCGAGCAGCCCGGGGTCGGTGTGCCCGGCAGCGAGCCGCGCGAAGTCCTCCGCGACCGCGGGCAGCCCGAACCGGCAGGGACCGCACTGCCCCGCGCTCTGGACGGCGAGGTGGTGGAGCACCCCGGCGGTCTCGGCGAGGCCGCACGCGTCGCGGGGGAGCGCGACCAGCACCCCCGCGCCCGGCCCGGCACCGAGCCCTGCGAGGCCGGCCCTGCTGAACGGCACGCCCACGGCGGAGAACGGCAGCCAGCTGCCGAAGTACCCGCCGACGAGGACCGCGCCGAGCGGCTCCGACGCACCGCCGGCGGCTTCGACGACGGACCCGACCGGGGTGCCGAGGGGGATCTCCCGGACGCCGGGGGCGCGGACCGACCCGGAGACCGTGACCAGGGTCGTCCCGGGTGCGTCCGGGCTGCCCGCGCTGCGGAACCACCGGGGTCCGTACCGGGCGACGAGGGCGAGGTGGGCCAGGGTCTCCACGTTGTCGACGAGCGTGGGGCGCCCGCCCACACCCTTCTCGAACGGCCTCGGCGGGGCGGCCGTGGGACGGGCGTCACCGCCGTTCAGCCAGTGCACCAGCGAGGTCTCCTCACCGGAGACGTAATGGTGGGGCAGGGCGTGCACCCGGACGGGCAGCCGGTCGAGACCCGCCCGGCCGCGTTCGTCGACGGCCGCGGTCAGCCGTGCGAGCTGCCACGGCCGCGTGCGGGCCAGACAGAGGTGGACGGCGGATGCTCCCACGGCCGCCGCGGCCAGGACGGCGCCGTCGAGGACGAGGTGCGGGGCGAGGTCGAGCAGAGCGGCGTCCTTGCCGCTGGCCGGCTCGCCCTCCATGCCGTTGGCGACGACCACGGCCCGGCCGCGCCGCGCGGCGACAGAGCGGAGCTTGCGGCCGGTGGGGAAGGCGGCGCCGCCGCGCCCGGTCAGTCCGGCCTCCTCGACGGCCCGGATCAGCCGGTCCGCGGCCCGGCGTCCGGACGCGGTGGGCGGCGGGCCGTACCGCTCCAGGTGCTCGGTCAGTCCGGCCGGGCCGCCCGTGCTGTACCAACCGTGCAGCAGCCGGGCGTCGGCCGGTCCTTCGGGGATGCCCGCGGGCTGCGGCGCTGCCACGGCGCGGGTCTGCGGGATCACTCGTCCTCCCCTCCGTTGTCGCCGTCGTCGCCGGCGGTCTGCCGGTCGGTGGCGACGGTGCCAGGGCGTACGGTGGTGCCGCCGTGGTGCGCCCATCCGGTCCGCGCCGGCCCGGCCACCAGCAGCGCCGCCACGAGGGCGGGGACGGCTGCCGCCGCCAGGGCGGCCCACAGCCGGCCGGCCCGGTGACCGGGGCCGGCCCGGAGCAGGCGCCACCACACCGCCGCCACCACGGCAGCCAGGCAGCCGGCGGCGAGGCCGAGTTGCAGGGTCAGTCGGGTGTCCGTCCCGGTCCCCGCCCCGTGGAGGAGCGCCAGAGGCCAGAGCGCGTAGGCGAGCCAGTGCACCGCCTTCCAGCTCCGGCGGCCGATCCGCAGCCGTAGCGCGCTGGTCACCAGGACGGCGAGCAGCAGGTCGACGGCCAGGGCGCCGAGGCCCAGCCAGAACGGGCGGTAGGAGGAGGCGAACGGTACGACCGCGTCCAGCCACCTCAGGCGGACGAACGGGTCGGCGATCGCGGTGGCGATGTGGAGGCCGAGGAACACCGTGGTGAGGAGCGAGAGGTTGCGGTGCAGCGCCCCGATCTCGAACCGGGCGATCCGCTTCGGCGCGTACCGGCCGCCTGCGGCGATCCCCAGGACGAGGGTGGCCGTGAGCAGGAGCAGGGCGACGGTGCCGCCGGCCCGGGTCGCGTACCAGAGCGGGCTCGGTGCGGTGGTCGCGAGCTGGACGGTGCCGGTCATCGGGGAACTCCCGCCGGGCTGTGGGGTCCCGGCCCGGCACCGGCACTGAGGCCGGGGCCGCTGCCGGGCGCAGGGACGGGGGCCGGGTCCGCCGGCCAGCCGCCGACGACCACGACGGAGCCGTCGGTCCGCACCAGGCGGGCCGGCAGACCGAGGCGGTGCAGCCACCCGAGGGCGTGCGCGCTCCGCACGATCGCCGCGGTGGCGGCGGTGTTGGCGTCCACGCAGGTCGCCGCGGCGACGCTGACCGTCCGCCAGAGCGGGGCCGGGACGTCCCCGGTGGCCGGGTCCACGATGTGGTGAAGAACCCGGCCGCCCCGCCGCCAGCTCCGCACGGTGGTGCCGGAGGTGGCCAGGCCGCCGCCCGTGACGGACACCACCGGACCCGCCCCGTCCGCCGGGGCCGCGTGGTCGTCGGCGACCGCGACCCGCCCCCCCCCCGCCGGGGCGGGGCCGGCCGCTGCCAGATCACCGCCGAGGCAGACCAGGACGCCGCAACCCGCCGTGCGTGCCGCCCGTGCGGCCGCGCGGTCCGCGGCCAGTGCCTTCGCCGTCGCTCCGAGGTCGAGCGCGGTGCCCGGCGGCATGTACAGCCGGCGCGTTCGGGGGTCCCAGCCGACGGTGCGCCAGCCGGACGGCCGGACGGCGGTCACCGGACCCACGTCGTCGGGGCTGACGGAGGCGAAGGTGCGGTCGTAGCCGAGTGCCGCCACGGAGGGGCCGACCGTGGGGTCGACCGCGCCGTCGGTGGCCCTGGCCGCCCGCAGTGCCGCGTCGATCGCCTCGGCGAACAGCGGTCCGGCGGTGACCGCTCCGTCGGCGCCATTGGCCCGGGAGAGCTCGGAGTCGGGCCGGAACCTGCTGCACGCGAGGTCGATCGCCGCGAGCTCCTCCTCCAGCACCCGGAGGGCGACGGCCGTGGCGGAGGGTTCGGCGACCAGCAGCACCGCCGTCGTTCCGAGGGCCGGGAACGTCGTGGTGGTGTGCCGCACGATCGGGGTGGTCATGACGCACCGGTGGTGGCGGACGGCGCCCGGCTGTGCGGGGCGACCGGGGCCGGGGCCCGGGAGGGAGGCTGCAGGGCCGACCGGGGGTTCGTCGTCCCGGTCGTGCCCGGCGTCCCGGAGTCGGGTGACGTCGCGGGCGCGGCGGTGGCACCCGGCAGCAGGGCGCGGTACTCCGCGCCGGCACCCGCCGTGCCCGCGGCGGCCGTGGTCAGCAGGGCTGCGGTGACCGCGCCGACGCGGCGCAGCCCCCGCTCGCGCCGGCGGGCGGCGAGGCTGTCCTGCGGGTCGGAGTCCGGCATGGTGCACCTCCGGTGGTGGCGTCCCGGCATCCCTCGTGATGGGGTGCGGACGGTGGGGTCGCCTCCGGACCGTCCGTCTCCAGCGTCCGACACGGGCGGTCGGGATACCGTTCAGAAATCCTTCGCATCCCGTAAAGGCGGGCGGACACCTGATCTCACGGCGGTCGGGAACGGGCAGGGTGGACCGCCTGCCGACGGCGGGCTCAGCCCGTCCGCTGCGGGGGACGGCCCGGTTCCGGCCCCTGCCCGCGCGGGACGGCGGGGAGTTCCAGCACCACGGTCAGACCGCCGCCCGCGGTCTCCTCCAGGCGGGCCGTGCCACCGTTGGCGGTCGCCAGCCGGTGCACGATGGCCAGGCCGAGGCCGGTGCCGCGCGCCTCCGGATTGCCGAAGCGCCGGAATGCGGTCGCCCGCGCCTCGGGACTCATCCCCGGCCCGTCGTCGACGACCCGCAGTTCCGTGCCGGGCCCGAAGGAGGCCGCCGCGGACGCGGCCTCCACCCGGATGCGGCCGCCTCCGGGCACCGCCTCCAGGGCGTTGGCCAGCAGGTTGTCGAGCAGCTGCTCCAGGTCGCCGGCGCCGAGGTACACGACGGGCCGGCCGGGGCTGTGCGAGGCCAGTTCCACCTGCCGTTCGGCGGCCACCGGCTCCCAGGCGGTGATCCGCTCCGCGACGACCTCGTCCACGCGCACGGGGACGGGCCTGGGTACGGCGTTCTCGGCGCGGGCGGCCGCCAGCAGGCCGTCCACCAGGCGCGACAGGCGGGCGATCTCCTCCTGGGCGCCGGCGAGCTCGACCGCGTCCTCGCCCTCGGCGTCCGCGGCCAGCAGGTCCAGCCGCAGCCGCAGTGCCGTCAGCGGGGTCCGCAGCTGGTGGGACACGTCGGCGGTCACCGCCCGGTGTCCGTGCACCAGGGCCTCGGTGCGTGCCGCCATGGTGTTGAAGGTGGCGGCGAGCCGGCGCACCTCCTCGGGCCCGGAGTCCGCCGGGGCCCGGACGTCCAGCGCGCCCTCGCCCAGGTGCCGGGCTGCGGCGTCGACCGCCTGGAGCGGACGCCCCACCCAGCGGGCCAGCCGCACCGACACCAGGGTCCCGAGGACGAGCCCGACGACGCCGATGAGTGCGAGCCAGGCCCAGACCACGGCGGTCCGGTCGTCCAGCGGATCGGCGGACCGTACGAGGACGGCCGTGCCGACCGCGTCCGCGCTGTCACCGACCGGCGTGGCCACCGTCAGGGCGTCGCCGGACCGGTGGGCGACCGTGCGCTGGTCGGCGAGGGTCGCGGCCACCAGGCCGCGGGCGGTCCGGGAGGTCGCGGCGGCGCACGAGGTGCGGGCGATCACCCTGCCCGCGGCGTCGTAGACGGCCGCGCAGCCGCCCTCGTCCTGCGTCTCGTCGAGCAGCTCGCGCAGGTCGGTGTCCGGCTTGTGGTCGGAGAGGTTCTCCTCGGCGGCGGAGGCGAGCGTCCGTGCCGCGGCTTCGGCCGCGCCGCGGAAGGAGGTCTCCTCACGCTGCGTCAGCAGCACCCCCAGCGGGACGACCGCGAGCACCAGGAGGACGGTCACCAGGGCCAGGACGGTCAGTGCGATCCGGCGGGTCATCGCCGCTCAGCCCGGTTCGCCGAGGCGGAAGCCCCGGCCGTAGACCGTCTCGACCAGGCCGGGCACACCGAGCTTGCGGCGCAGTGCGGCCATGTGGACGTCCAGCACCTTGGTGGGCCCGTACCAGTGCTCGTCCCAGGCGCGTTCCAGGATCTCCTGGCGGGAGACCACCCGGCCCGGGTCGACGGCCAGGCACTCCAGGATGTCGAACTCCTTCGGAGTCAGGGCGACCTCCGTCCCGCCCACGCTCACCTTGCGCGTCCGCCGGTCGACGATGAGCACGCCGTGGCGCAGCAGGTCCGGTTCGGCGGGGCGCGTGCGGCGGAGCACCGCGCGGATCCGGGCCAGCAGCTCGGCCAGGCCGAACGGCTTGACGAGGTAGTCGTCCGCGCCCTCGTCCAGGGCCGAGACCCGGTCGCCCTCCTCACCCCGCGCGGTCACCACGATGATCGCCGCGCCGCCGTGCTGCCGCAGCCGGCGGCACACCTCGACGCCGTCCAGGTCGGGCAGCCCCAGATCGAGCAGGACCACGTCCGGGGGCGGGACGGCGGTGAGGGCCGCGCGGCCCGTCCCGACGCTCTGCGCCACGTACCCGGCCCGCTGCAGACCCCTGACCAGGGACCGGGCGATCCCCGCATCGTCCTCGACCACGAGCACCCGTACCGCCGCAGTGTCCGTACCCGTGTCGTGCATGGCTCCAGCGTAGGGGGCGCGCACGGGGCCGCCGCCTCGCCGTGCGTCCGGCGACGGGCGCGACCGCGCCCTGCTGCCCGCACGGAGCCCGGGACCCGACGACTGCCGCACCGAGGCCCGGGCGGCGGGATTCAGAGGAAGTTCAGAGGTTCCCAGATCTGGCCAGGGACATGACATGTCATCAGTCTTGATGCGTGGGCGTCACATCCGTTCCGAGTGTGCGGCCGGTGCCGGCCGTCGTTGCGCGCCCGACCCATTTCGGCCGCCTGCCCGATCTCCTCGTCCCCACCCAAGGAGTCCCTGTGTCCGCAGACCTCTCGCTGCTCGTCGAGCGCGCCCGACCCACCGTGCTGGGGCTGTTCCGCTCCGTGGTCTCCCTCCTCTTCGCGTGCCACGGCGCCGCGACCCTGTTCGGCGTCCTCGGCGGCGCGCACGGCAGGGCGCCGCAGGTCGGGCAGTGGCCCGGCTGGTGGGCGGCCGTCATCCAGCTGGCTGCGGGCGCCCTCGTCCTGCTGGGGCTGGCCGTCCGCCCGGCCGCGCTGCTCTGTTCCGGTTCGATGGCCTACGCCTACTTCGGCGTCCACCAGGAGCACGCCCTGTGGCCGATCCAGAACGGCGGCGAGCCCGCGGTGATGTTCTGCTGGGCCTTCCTGCTGATCGCGGTCACCGGACCTGGCGGTCTGGCGCTCGGACCGGTGGTCCGGCGCCGAACCGGTGGTGCGGCCGTGGCCTCGGCCTGATCTCCACGGCCGGCCGGGAACGGCTCCGCGCAGCCGTTCCCGGCCCGGCCGGCGAAGCGCCCGACGGGAGTGGATGCGTGGCCACTGCACTCGGCGCTCCGGTTGCCGGCGTCGCGGCCTTTGCCGACTGCCGTCCCCGACGTCGCCCGGTGGTCCGGCTCGCCCGCGCCGAGGCCGGCGCTGTTCCACCGGTCCGGAGGGGTCAGCGGGCGTCGGGTTGCTCCTGCAGCTCCAGGAAGGTGCCGTGCCAGGTGTGGTACCAGACCTGTCCGGTGGCGGTGTTGACGGAGAGCATGCCGGTGATCCGTCCGGAGCCGTCGAGTGTGTGGAGGGTGTAGTAGCCCGGGAAGGTGTCCGGCTCGGCGGCGTGTTCGCCGGCGCGGTGGCCGGCAAGCCACTGATCGGCGATTGCGACGGCCCGGTCCGGGCCGACCGTCACGGTGCGGGCCGGCGAGGGCATCATGCCGTAGGCGGTGTTCCACATCATGGCCGGCCCGTACTCGAGACGGACGGTGCCGCTGCCCGGGTCGACGAGGACCTCGGTGGCACGCTGGCCGCCCTTGTCCAGGAGCTCGGCGTAGTACCCGTTGCTGAAGCGCATCACTTCGCCGACGTGCAGCTGCCGTGGTGCGGCGAACCGTTCGGCGGCCCGGTCGGCGTCGGCGAACGAGCGTACGGGGCCGCCCGTGGACGCGGGACCGGTCATCATGCCCGGGCCGGCCCGCCACGGGGAGGCGCCGGTGCCACCGGTGACCCACATCAGGGAGGCGATGAGCGCGGCCACGGCGACGACGAACACTGAGAGTGGCAACCACCGTCCGCGCAGTACGGTCATCACCGCTCCGGTGGTCCGCCGGCGAGGTGTTCGCGCGCCTCGCGGTAGGCGGTGGTGTCGATCTCACCCGAGGCGTACCGCCGGTCGAGAACCTCGCGCGGCGTCGCGTGCCCCGGCACGGGGCCGGGCGGGGCGCTCTCGCCCTGCCTTTCGGCCGGCCGGTGGGCGAGATGGACGGCCGCCCAGCCGATCAGCCCGGCCAGGCCGATCCACAGCAGCGGCAGGAACATCATCCACGCCCAGCCTCCACCGTCCCCGTGCATCACCGTGACCACCTCCTCGGCATCCCCTCTTCTCCAGCCTGTCCGAACAGGGCAGTGGACGGCCTGGGCCGTCCGGCCCCGGATCGTGAGCCGAACGGCACGCTCACCGCGCCGTCGCGGCCGGCCGCCCCCGCGGTCGGGGCGCCGGGCGCGGCATGGCCGAGTGGCTTTGGGCCCGGTCGCCGGTCGGGTGGTGAGGGGCGGCGGCACGTCGACAGGCACCGCCCTGGCCAGGAGGTGGTCGGCGCTCTGGGCCGTCCCCGGCTGGTCGGCTGCTCTCGCCGTGTGGGGCCCGGGGGCTCACACGCCGGACACCTGGGCGAGCTGGCCGACGGCCGCGGTGACGGCCATCGCGAGTCCGCCGCCGATGACGACGCGCAGGGTCGGGCGGAGGACGGCCGTGCCGGCGGCGAGGGCGGCGAGCACGCCCGCCAGGGCGAGGCCGCAAAGGGTGACGGCGACGATCAGCCACAGGCGTGCGCCGGCCGATCCTGCGAGCAGGCCGAGGAAGGGGACGAGTCCGCCGGCGAGGAAGCTGGCGGCGGAGGCGAGCGCGGCCTGGACCGGACGGGCGGCGGTGTGTTCGCTCTGGCCGAGCTCGTCGCGCAGATGGGCCTGGAGCGGGTCGGCCTCGTGCAGGGCCTCGGCGACCTGCCGGGCGAGGTCGCGCGGGACGCCGCGGCCTTCGTAGATGGCGGTGAGTTCGTCGAGTTCCGCCTCCGGTGCTTCGGCGAGTTCGCGGGCCTCCTTGGCCCGGTCGGCGGTCTCGACGTCGACCTGGGAGCTGACGGAGACGTACTCGCCGACGGCCATCGACATCGCACCGGCGGAGAGGCCCGCCAGGCCGCCGGTGACGACGGTGGAGGTGCTCGCCCCACTGGCGGCGAGGCCGACCATCAGACTGGCGACGGAGACCAGACCGTCGTTGGCGCCGAGCACGGCGGCCCGCAGCCACCCGGCCCGGCCGGCGGCGTGGCTCTCCCGGTGCGGACCGAGCCTGTCGAAGAAGGTCATCCGTGCGGTGTCCCTGGGCGAGGGGGTACCTGGGCGTTCGAGTCGTCCTGGTCAGTATCGGCAGGCGGTGGGCGGTTGTCGCGCCCGGAGGACCGCTTGGTGACCGCCGGGGCCCGTGTCACCCGGCCGTGCGCCCTCGCGGGGCCGCGGCGCCGGGTCGTGCCTCGCCGAGACCCCGGACGACCTGCGCGCCAACCGGCGACCCGTGAGGGACGTGTCCCCGATGCCTCGTCAGCTCCTCCCGTTCCAGCGGAATCCGGCCGCTTGCGGTCGGAGGCCGGTCGTGATGCCTTCTACGCCGCCGTGCCCCACCGCGACGTCGAGGAGATGGGATCGATCAACGCTGTGACAGGTCGGGCGTTCCCCCGCATGGCTCTTCGACCTGGGTGACATGCCCGGACGCCGCAGGCGCCGCACGCACCCGCGCCGCTTCGCCGCCGAGTGCGGCTTCGCCGTGGTCGCGGGCGACGTGCCCGGCCGCGGCGACCGGCCCGTGGACGAGGAGCCCGACCGGATCGAGGACTGCGGGCCGCCGCGTCGGCGAAGGCCCCCGATCCGAGCGCTCGCAGCAGCCGGTACGACCCGGCCTCCGACTCGACGCCCCGGCCGTACGGCAGCTGGTCGGCCGAGGCCGGCCGACCGGCGCAGGATGCAGGCGCAGCGCCGCGGCCGCCGCCGTCTCATGGCCTCCCGCAACGGCCGCAGGGCCGGCCCCGCGAGGACGGTCCGCGGGCCGACTCCTCCGGTTCCTCCGGTCGAATCGCTCACCCGGGCGATCCACCCGGCCTGCGCCGCGCGCCGTCCTCTGTTTCCGCAGGGGCACCGGCCGGTCCCTCACCGGCGGGCGAGGCGGCGTTCGCCGCCGGCCCCGGGCCGGTAGTCGAGCCGGTAGTGGGCGAAGACGGCCGGTTCCTGGTCGGCGGTCAGGACGCCGTCGGTGTCGATCGACGGCGCGTCCTTCACCAGGGCCTTCGGATGGGCGACCTTCAGGTAGCCGGGTCCGGCGGTGGCGCCGTCGAGCGGTACGAAGACGAGCCGGTGGCGGGTCGGCAGACCGACGGTGACCGTGGCGAAGGACGGTTCGTCGGTCGCCGTGTCGACGTAGACCGACTCCAGGACACCGATCTTCTTGGCGTCCTGGTCGACGACGTCGTGCTGGCGCCACTCGCGGACGTCTGCGAGCTGGATCATCGGTGGCCTCCGGTCCGTCGAGTCCCGCGCTCCGCCGCGGGGCGGCCCCGCGACGGGTAGCGTCTGCCCGCCCCGACGCTCGGCAACCACTGCCCGTCGGGGGCCTCAGGACGCCGTCGCGGCCCGGTCGGACTCGCTGCGCAGCACGCAGAACTCGTTGCCCTCGGGATCGGCGAGGACCGCCCAGCCGGAGCCGTCGGGATCGCGGCGGTCGGCGACGAGGGTGGCGCCGAGGCCCAGCAGCCGTTCGACCTCCTGGTCGCGCGAGGTCTCCGGGCGCAGGCAGAGGTGGAGCCGGTTCTTGACCGTCTTGGCCTCGGGCACCTGGTTGAAGTACAGGACCGGGCCCTCGGCGAGCATGACCTGGACCTCCGGATCGCCCGGCCGGTCGTCGGGATGCAGCGGACGGCCGGTCACCCTGCTCCAGAACCGGGCCAGCCCGTAGGCATCCGCACAGTCGACCGCCACGTTCTGCACCACCGAGACCATGCCGGCGAGCCTCGCCGATTTCCGTGCCGCGCGCCAGCGGGTTTCCTACCGGGTGGGCCGTCCCTCCTACCGGGTGGGCCGCCGGCCGCTCCGGCGGAAGCGCGCGCCCCCGAGGGCCACCGCGACGAGGAGGACGACGATGCCGATGAACAGGAGGTACAGCAGACCGTGCGCGGCCACGCCGATGAGGCCGAGCACGATCGCGAGGAGCACCAGGAACAGGATCCAGGCCATGGGAGTCCGCCTCCGCCCGAGGAGATGGCCGTGCCCGGAGCCGCCGACGGCGGGCACGTCACCCGGTGGGCGGCCCCGGCTGCGGACCCCGCTGCCGCGGGCCCGCGCGGAGCGCATGCCCAGTCGGCGGCGGTCGATGCACCGCCGTACGGCGACCGTACGGACCACGGGCCGCAGCGGGCGGGTTCAGGCCCCCGGGTCCGAAGCCCCCTCGACGGGGGAACCCGGCCCGTACTGCGCGGCCAGGGCCCGGACCGTCCCGGCGATGCGGTCGCGCAGTTCCACCGGTGCGAGGACCACCACGTCGGCGCCCAGCCGCAGGAGCTCTCCGTGGGCGTGGTCGACCGACTCGATGGGGATGCGGGCCTCCGTCCAGCCGTCGCCCGCCCGCGGCACCCCGAGCCGGCGGGCACCCTCCGGGGTGAGCCGGACCAGCGCCTCGCCGGTGTGCAGCCGGTCCCGGAAGTCCGCCAGGTAGGCCGCCCAGTACCCGCCCAGGTCGAACCCGTCCGGCACCGCGAACTCCTCCTCCACCCCGCCGAGTCCGACGATCCGGTCGACGCGGTAGGTGCGGATCCCGGTCGGCCCGCCCGCGACCAGGTACCAACGGCCCGCCTTGAGCACGAGCCCGTACGGTTCGACCCGCCGCTCGATCTCCTCCGGTGCCCGCCAGCGCCGGTACCGCAGGACCACCGCCCGCCGCGCCCACACCGCGGCGGCGACGACCGCGAGGTGCGGGGTGTCGTCCGGATCGCCGTACCAGCCCGGGGCGTCGAGCAGGAAGCGCTCCTGGATCCGCCCGGCGTGCTCGCGCACCTCCGCCGGAAGGGCGGCGTGCAGCTTCAGCCGGGCGCCGGCGAGCGCCTCGCCCAGGCCGAGGTCGGCGGCGGCGCCGGGGAGCGCGGCGAGGAAGGCGGCCTGCGCCTCGTCAGCCGTCAACCCGGTGAGCCGGGTCCGGTACCCGTCGACCAGCCGGTAGCCGCCCTCGTGCCCGGCCTCGCCGTACAGCGGGATCCCGGCGGCGGCGAGCGCCTGGACGTCCCGGTAGACGGTGCGGACGGACACCTCCAGCTCCTCGGCGAGTTGCTCGGCCGTCAGCCGTCCCCGGTTCTGGAGCAGCAGGAGCAGGGAGACCAGCCGACTCGCACGCATGCCGGTCAGTATCCCCTGACAGCAGATGTCAGGGGAGTGCCCCTAGCCTGCGGCGCATGAGCATCGTCGAGCTGCGCCAGTACACCCTGCATCCGGGCGCCCGGGAGACCCTGATCGAGCTGTTCGAGCGCGAGTTCGTGACCGGCCAGCTGGCGGCCGGCATCACCGTCGGCGGCCGGTTCCGCGACCTCGACGACCCGGACCGCTTCGTCTGGCTGCGGGCCTTCCCCGACATGGACCGTCGGCGCCGCGCGCTGGAGGCCTTCTACGGCGGCCCGGTCTGGCGGGAGCACCGCGACGCGGCCAACGCCACCATGGTCGACAGCGACGACGTCCTCCTCCTGAACGGCCGCGGCTACACCCCCGAACCGGCCGCCCGCACGGTGCTCGCCACCGTCTGCCACCCCGCCGACCCGGCCGCCTTCGACGCCTACGCCGCCCGGCACCTCGGCCCGGCCCATGCGCTGCACCGCACCGAACACGCCGAGAACGACTTCCCCCGCCTGCCCGTCCGGACCGGCGAGGACGTCCGGGTCTGGTTCGGCCCGGCCGACCCGCCGCCCCGGCCGGCCCGGCGGGGGGGGGGGGGCGGGGGCCGCCGGGTCGGCTGAACCGGAAGAACGCGGTGTGGTCGGTGCCGTCGGCGAGCCCGGGGGTGAACACCCGGCACGAGCCGGCGAAGGACCGCTCGGTCTGCCACGGACGTCCTCGCCCCCGGCCGGCCGACGGCGCAGCACGTCGACCGCACCACCGGCGCGCCGCTCGCCCCGGCCGCCGCGGCCGCCCCGACCGGCACCGGACGGCGCCGCCCCGGGTGCGGGCGGCGGCCCGTCACCGCCTTCTCGGAGCGCGGCCCCGCCGGTGCGTCCCTGCGGCGAGGGGCCGGCTCACCACCCGTGGAGGGCGTCGCGCAGGGTGTCGCCGGCGAGTCTCAGGGCGACGTTGTTGGCGGCGGTGTCGCGCAGGCTGTCGAGCATCATGAAGTCGTGCACCATGCCCAGCACGCGGACCGCGGTGACCTGGACCCCGGCGGCACGCAGCTTCGCGGCGTAGGCCTCCCCCTCGTCGCGGAGCACGTCGGCCTCGTCGGTGATGATCAGGGTCGGCGGCATCGCCCGGAGCTGTTCCGCGGAGGCGCGCAGCGGTGAGGCGTGCGGGTCGGCGCGCTCGGCGGGGTCGGTGGTGTACTGGTCCCAGAACCACTGCATGCCTTCGCGGGTGAGGAAGTAGCCCTCGGCGAACTGCAGGTAGGAGGGGGTGTCGAAGGCGGCGTCGGTGACCGGGTAGAGCAGCACCTGGCAGGCGAGGCGCAGCCCGCCGCGTTCGGCGTTCATCATCGCGAAGACGGTCGACATGTTGCCGCCGACCGAGTCGCCGCAGACCGCCACGGTGCCGGGGTCGAGGCTCCTGGCCGGGCCGTGGTCCTTGAGCCACTGGCCGACGGCGTAGTTCTGCTCGATCTGGGTCGGGTACTTGGCCTCGGGCGCGCGGGTGTAGACGGGGAAGACGACGGCGGCGTTCGCGCGGACGGCGAGTTCGCGCACGAGGCGGTCGTGGGTGTTCTCGTCCCCGAAGACCCAGCCCGCGCCGTGGATGTAGAAGATCACCGGCAGGACGCCGGTGACGCCGGCCGGCCGGACGATGCGGGTGCGGACCGTGCCGTGCGCACCGGCGTCGACGTCGAGCCACTCCTCGTCGACCGAGGGCTTGTCGACGCCGGCGCCGGTCTGCAGGCCGGCCAGGGCGTCGCGGCCTTCGGCCGGGGCGAGTTCGTAGATGCGCGGGTGCGGGTCGGTGGCCTTCGCCAGATCGGTGGCGGCCGGTTCCAGGACCGGGGCGGCCGGGCGGGAGGTCGTGGCCATGGGGGCCTCCGTGAGGTCGTCGGGCGGCCCGGGAGGGGCCGCCGCGCGACCATCCTTTCCGCGGGCGGTGCGGGGCGCGTGCCGGGCCTTCGGGCGAGGGGGCCGAACGGGTGATCCGTGCGGCGCCCAGTGACCACGCGGGCCCCAGCGCCTTGGCGATCTGGACGGCCGTGGTGCCGATGCCGCTGGCGCCGTCGTGCACCAGCACGGTCCCGCCCTCGCGCAGTCCCGCGGTCATGACGAGGTCGGACCACACGGTGGCGGTGGCCTCGGGCAGGGGCCACCTCGAGACTGCGCCAAGACGCGCCTGCCGCTGCTCCCGTTCATGGTGGTCGACCGCAACGTGTACACCGGGCAGAACCCCGCGTCGTCCGGGCGGCTCGCCGAACGGCTGGTGGCCGACCTGGACCCGGCGGCGCAGCGGTAGGGGCCGCGAGCGGCAGCGGCACCGGCGGCTGAACCGGTCGAGGCTGCCACCCCCTGGGGGAGTGGCAGCCTCTCGGTGTCGTCACGGAGCCGCGGCGGACCGCCGGCCCCGCCCGCTCAGCGGGTTCAGACGCGGTCGGCCGCGATCAGCACGTACTGGAACGAGCCGTCCTTGTACGAGTTGATGAACGCCTCCTCGATACCGGTGACCAGCGAGGACGTGGCCCGCAGCTCCCAGTACGGCAGGGTCGCCGGGGTCAGGTCGACGACGGCCTGCGGGACGAGCCGGTTGTCGGCCATGGCCTGCATGTACTCCCGGCGGGAGTGGATGTTGCACTCGAAGTGCGCGTTGATCTGGGAGACCCACTTCGAGGGCTGGCCGTACCGGGGGTTCCAGCAGCCGGTGATGGTGACGTACCGACCGCCGACGCCGAGGATCCGCGAGTGCTCGGCGAAGAGGTCGTGGAGGTCGACGTACATGCTCGACTCGTTGTTCCACGAGGCCGAGACCTGCCCGGCCTCGAACGGCATGTCGAGCATGTTGCACACGCGGGCGCGGACGTGGTCGCCGATGCCCAGGTCACGGGCGCGTCCGTTCGCGAACTCGGCCTGCTTGGCCGACAGGGTGACGCCCTCGACCTTGCATCCGAAGCGCTGGTGGGCCATCACCATCGAGCCGCCGCGGCCGCAGCCGGCGTCCACGAGGGTCCCGTCCGTCCCGACGGCGCCGAGGTGGTCCAGGAGGACGTCGGTCTGCGCCGACTCCAGGCGGTGCAGCTCGGCGATCAGCTTCTTCTCGTACGTGCTGTCCTCGGGGTCGCCGAGGGCGGCGTGGTCGACGTCACCGATGCCGTAGTGGTGGTGGTAGAGACCGTCGACGTCGCCCAGGCGCAGGTTCACGGGCCGGGCCTCGTGGTCCCAGTAGCGCGCGATGTCGCCCTGGTAGGGAGTCGCCGGGCCGGGGATCACGGCCGAGGCGGGGGCGGCGGCGAACTGAGTGTTGGTCACAGATGATTCCGTTCTTACCGGTTCTTACCAGAAATCGGGCAGGCTGTAGCGGTAGGTGTTGGTCTGGTGCCAGTAGTGGTTGCCGTCGACCCAGGCGGCGACGCCGCGCAGGAAGCGCAGCACCACGGGATGGGGGACCTCGGCGGCGAGGTCGGCGGCCGCGGCCTCGAAGGCGTGCATCAGGTCGTTGTGGACCTCGACGGCCTTCAGGTAGGCGTCGCGGACGGAGCAGTCCTCGCGCTCGGCGATCACCACGGGCAGGTTCAGGTGCCGGCCGGGGCTGGCCAGTTCCTTGGTGTACGAGTACAGGTCGTTGACGATCGTGGTCGCGTTCCCCGCGAGCGCGATGACCCGCTGCATGGCGGGCAGGGCGTGCAGGTCCGCCGGGAGTTCGTAGCCGCCCACGGTGTCGGTGATGGTCGGGCAGGGGCGGAAGTTGTTGAACTGGCGCATCGCCAGGTACTCCCACACCTCCGGCACGTAGTCCGTCTCGGCCCAGGCCGCCTCCGCGAGGTACCCCAGGTGCAGCCGGGCCATGTCGTGCCGGTACCGGTCGGCCTGGGAGTGGCCGGCCTGCTGGACGAAGTACTGCATGGCCGAGCGGTAGGCGCGCCGCGGCGCGTCCGCGTGCAGCGACTCCGCCCAGTCCGGCTGGTACTCGGCCGTCGTGTGGAGCGGGTCGAGCGCGGTGTGCGCCAGCAGCAGCCGGCCGCCGAGGCCGACGGGCGAGCCGCCGTGGTCCTCGCAGTAGCAGTCGTCGAGGGCGTTCTCGGCCGCCATCAGCCGGGTGGCGATCATCAGGTGCTCGACGGTCGGGGCGTCGGGATGGCACGCGACCATGTAGCGGCCCAGCGAGAACCCGTCGAACTGGTCCTCCCAGTCCGGAGGGAAGAGTTCGACCTCCTCCACCGCCCACGCCTTGATCCTGCGGCTGACCTCCTCCACCCGGTGGGCGTCCGGCTCCGGGATCGGGTGGTGGTAGAGACCCGGGACGGGCCTGCCCGCCGCCTGTTCGGCCGGTTCGGCAGACGCGGACGGGTCGGACGGTCCGGTCGGCGCCTGGAGAAGGGGCAGGTAGAGCCCCGCCGTTCCCAGGCCGCTCGGACCGCGCAGGATCTGCTGCAGCACCGGGCTCGTGCCCGGCGCAGGGCCGGGCGTCGGCGCCGGGCCGGACGCCTGCACCGGGCCGGACGCCTGCACCGGGCCGGATGCCGGCACCGCGGCGGCGCCCTGCGGCACGGTCTCGCCCGCCGGGTCGGCGACCGGAACGGGCAGGGGCCCGCTCCCCGGGACCGGCGGGAAGGCCGCAGGCGGTCCGGGCAGTCGGCCGGCCCCGCCGCCGGACGTGGCGGACGGCGGGCTCGCCCTGCCGGGCAGAGGCACAGGGACAGGCATCCGTAGCTCCTTGGTGAAGGGTGGGAACGTCCCGGATCCGGGCACGTCGGGCGGGGCCGAGAGGGGGTGCGTGCGGGGCGGTGCCGGCGGGCAGGGCGGCCGGGGCCGTTCCGTCCGGGCGTGCCGGGGCAGTGCCGGGTCATGCCGGACCGGCGCAGCGGTTGTTCAGGTCCTGCGTCCGGCTTCCGCCGCGGGGCGGTGTGCGGGAGCAGGGCGTTCGTTGGGCCGCCGGGTCGACGTGATTCGGCGAGGCCGGTCGGCCGGGTCGGCGGCGCTAGCCGTCCCGGCGGCCGATCTGCACGTTCTCCAGTACGCCGAGCGCGTCGGGCACCAGGATCGCCGCGGAGTAGTAGGTGCTGACGAGGTAGGAGATGACCGCCCGTTCGTCGATGCCCGTGAACCGCACCGACAGGCCCGGCTCGTACTCGTCCACCAGCCCCGTCCGGCGCAGACCGACGACGCCCTGCTTGTCCTCCCCGGTCCGCATCACGAGGATCGAGGTGGTGTTCTCCCTGCTGATCGGGATCTTGCTGCACGGCAGGATCGGAACGCCGCGCCACGCCGGGACCTGCTGCCCGCCGAGGTCGACGTGGTCCGGGTACAGCCCGCGGGCGTTGAACTCGCGGCCGATGGCGGCGATCGCCCGGGGGTGGGCGAGGAAGAACCGGGAACCGCGCCGGCGGCAGAGCAGTTCGTCCAGGTCGTCGGGCGTCGGCGAACCGGAGCGGCTCTGGATCCGCTGCTTGAACGCGGCGTTGTGGAGCAGGCCGAACTCGCGGTTGTTGACCAGCTCGAACTCCTGCCGCTCGCGCAGCGCCTCGACGGTGAGCCTGAGTTGCTCCTCGGTCTGGTTCATCGGCTCGTTGTAGAGGTCGGCGACCCTGGAGTGGACCCGCAGCACGGTCTGGGCGACCGACAGCTCGTACTCGCGCGGCTTGAGCTCGTAGTCGACGAACGAACCGGGCAGCTCGACCTCGCCGGTGTGGCCGGCCGACATCGCGATCTCGGCCTCGCCGTGCCGGTTCTGGCGTTGGAGCGGGATCGCCGTGAACCGGTCGACGTGCGCCCGGAGGCCCGGAGCCGCCTCCAGCACGGCGTGGAAGTCCGCCCGCGCGAGCGTCAGCAGGGTGCCGGCGGTCTCGGCCGTGGCGGTGCAGTCCCAGGTCGCCCCGGCGTCCAGCAGGGCGTGCTCGCCGAAGTGGTCGCCGTCGGCCAGGACGGCCACGGACACCGCCTCGCCGTACCGGCCCTCGGAGCTCTGGGCGACCCGGCCGTGGGCGATCAGGTGGATCCGCTCGGCGGGCGTGCCGCGCTCCACCAGCACCTCACCCGCGCGGAAGTCGCGCTGGACGCAGCGGCCGGCGAGCGCGGTCAGCACGGCCACGTCGTCGAAGCCGCGCAGCACCGCGAGTTCGCCCAACTCGCGGGGGATCACGCGGACCCGGGCGCCGTCCTGGACGAACTCGATGCGCCCGTCCCCGACGGTGTAGGTCAGCCGCCGGTTGACCCGGTAGGTCCCGCCCTCGACCTCCACCCACGGGAGCATCCGCAGCAGCCAGCGGGAGGTGATCTCCTGCATCTGCGGTGCGGACTTGGTCGTGGTGGCGAGGTTCCGGGCAGCAGCCGTGCCCAGGCTGCTCCGCCCAGTCGGCTCCGACTGCGCCGGCTGGCTGGTGTCCACCGTCATCGAGCAGGCTCTCCTTCAGTAACAGCGGCGACCGGCACGGCCCACGTCGTACGTGGCCGGGCGAACAGAGCGAACGTCCGCGCAGGCCGCTGACCTCCAGGAGCAAACTAGCCGCCGGCGCGGCCAGTTGGCCCGGCACGCCCGCGGCATTGCCCCGAAGTGATGATCTTTTTCGCCAGCATGTTTGTGTTCGCACAGGGTGCATACGATGAAGGATTGGTCTGCGCCGGAGTGCGCGCCGGAGTGCGTGCCGAGACCGAATGCCAGACCGAACGTCCTGAGGTTGCTGCCGGGTCCGGTCCCGGTGGTGGCGAGACCGGACCCCGGCAGGCAACGGTGTCAGGCTGTCAGCCGTCGGCGGCCGCCGGAGTGCCGCCGTGCTCCCGCTGCCAGGCCGCGGCGAACATCTCGTGCAGCGGGGCGACCGGCAGCACCCGTCCGAAGGGGGAGCGGATGGTGTTGCCCCAGAGCGGGGTCACGGTGTGGGCGGCGAGCTTGACGGTCTCCAGCGGGAGGTGCGGGGCCTTCAGTTCGGTCCAGTCGCCGGGCAGGAAGAGCGTCCGGCCCGCCCTGGCGCGCTTGGCCTCGACCACCGCTGCGGTGGCGAGGAGTTCGGTGCGTGCCGCAGCGTGCTGCTTGGCCGTCCAGCCGTTCCAGCGGCGGACGTTGCGGTCGGTGGGCGCGGCGAGCGTCGCGAGCTGGAGGTACAGCGCTGCGGCGTCGGCGCCGACCGCGAGCCGGTCGCACACCCGGGCGACCAGCTCCGGGCAGGACTGCCGCGGGTCGGCCTCGTACGCGCCGGCGGGGACGGCGCCGGAGCGGGCCCGGTCGAGCATGCGTTCCAGGCCGCCGCCGGGCAGCACGGGTGCCACCCGGTCGAGTTCGCGGGTCAGCCCGGTGATCCCGCGGAGGGTGCGCCACACCTGCGGGTCGGCCGCCGCCGCGGGACGCAGGAACGCGTCGCCGCCGGGCGCGCAGACGACCAGCGGCCCCGAGTCGTAGGCGGTCTGCGGCAGCGGGCCCTCCTCCTTGCGGCGGTCGCGTGCGACAGGTATCCGCGCCGGTCCGAAGCGTTGTTCGATGCCCTCGGGGGTGTCCTTGACGGACGCGCCGGCCAGGTCCAGCAGCAGCTCCGGGCGGGCGAGTTCGGCGCGCAGCCGGTCGTGGAGCGCGGCCGCGCCGGCCACGGCCGGGTCGCCGACGGGCCGGTCCGTGCACGCCCACACCAGGGCGCTCGCGATCACCTGCAGGGGCAGCCCGACCGGGGTGCCGTACCGCAGTTCGACACCGGCCGCCGGCACGGCCCGGACGTCGACCCCCGTGCTGTACGGGGTGGCCGTCAGCTCCCAGCCCGCCGCCTCCACGGTCGCGTCGGTGGCGGCCTCGTAGCCGCCGGCGAGCCGGCGGGCCCAGACCTCGGGCAGGCCCAGTTCGGCCTCCAGCGCGTCGGCCGCCTCGTCATGGACGGCGGGCTGCGCGCCGAGGCGCGCGCACCAGGCGGCGGCCATCAGCTCGACGGCGGCCTCGACCCCGCCGGGCTGCCAGAGCGCGGGCGGGGCGGGGGGGGGGGGGGGCCCCAGGACGGCCCGCCGGCCGTCGCCGCCGAGCCGTGCGCACAGCCGGTCGTAGGCGTCGACGGTCATCGGCGTCGCCCGGTAGGGAGCCTTGCGCAGCAGGCTGCGGTGGTCCTCGCGGTCGGACCCGGCGACCAGGCCGGCCACCACGAGCCGGGCCACCGCCCGCCGGACGCCGGTCAGTTCGGCGAACCGGGCGGCCGCGGCCTCCGGGAGGGGGAGCGGTCCGTGGGCGTCGATCGCGGCGAGCAGGGCCCGCAGCCGCGCGGCGTCGTCCCGTGCGACGACGACGAGTTGGGCCTCCGGAACGGCCCTCGCCACCGGGTCGCCCTCGGTGATCACGGTTGTCCGGGCGTTCTCGGCGTTCTCGGTGCCGGACGCGGGCGCGGCGAACCAGTGCTCCGACGATCCGGCCTGCACTGCGGCGGAGGCCACCGCCGTCCCGTCCTCGCGCAGTGCGTCCAGGGTCGCGGCGGGAGCCCGGCCCACCCACCACCGGCTGCCGGCGGCGGCGAACGGCTGGTGCGCCCAGGTGTCCAGGAGCGCCAGCAGGGCGGCTCGCGACGGGTCCGCGGTCGCCGCCACGGCCGCCCGCCAGGCGGCGGCGTCGATCGCGCCGAGCAACTGCGTCCAGTCGTGCGGCGGCGCCGGCGGCGAGAGCCGCAGCACCTCCTCGGCGAGGGTGCCGCCCAGGCAGGCGCCGTCGGCCGCGAGCGCGGACAGGGTGGCCGGCAGCGGTACGTCCGGAGTGTGCCGCCACGGGTCCCGGTCCCCGGTCCCGACCAGCCCGAACAGGGCGGGCATCAGCTCGGTGTCCGGTGCGGACCGGCCCGGCAGGGCCGGCGGCGCCTGGGTGAGCAGGGTGACCCGGTGGTGCAGGGCGAGCCTGCGGTCCTCGACCCGGACGGCCCGGACGGCCACCGCAGCGACGGCCTCGACCAGCACCGGGTCGGTGACCTCGGGCAGTTCACGGGCGATCGCCGTGCGCAGCTCCCCGGCGCCGCTGCGGGCGGCTGCGAGCAGCGCCTCCGCGGCGGTGCGTCCGATGCCGCGCAGCGCCCGCGATCCGGCCTCGTCCCGGGTGCGCAGCAGGTACCAGAAGGCGGGCGGCAGGGCGACGCCGTTGGAGACGGTGACGCGCCGGGCGCGCTTCGCCCACCGGCTGGCGGGCGAGCGGTGGCCGTCCAGCTCCCACAGCAGGCTGCCGTCCGCGGTGTAGGCGCGGACGCCGGTGCGGGTCTCGGCCTCGGCGAGGACGACGTCCTCCACCGCGCCCTGGGGCGGTGCCCACAGCCCCCACGGCTGCTGACCCTGGCGGTCGATGTCGAAACGGGCGGTGCGCCCGTCGATGCTCTCCAGCAGGAAGTGGTCGGGTGCGGGGTTGCGGTGGGGGGTGCGGTACAGCACCCGGGTGCCGACCAGCCCGTCCCGGCTGCCCAGCGGCGAGTCGGTCGTCCCGGCGGGCAGCGGCGCCAGTTGCAGCGCCTCCACGTCCAGGGCCATGCCGATCTCGGACGGCTCGGCGGCCGGGTCGGCGCTCGCGGGGCGGCCCGGGAAGTCCGGCAGTTCCACGGCCCCGCGGGACTCGCCGGTGACCGGCTCCAGCAGCTCCCACGGCCGGCGCCGGAAGACGCCGTTGGCCCAGGTCCGTGAGCCGTCGGAGAGCTGCAGTTCGTAGCGGTCGATGCCCTCGGTGCCGCCGGGGCGCAGCACCCGTTCGCCGCCGTGCCGTCCGCCGCCGTCCGCGGTCTCGAACTGGAAGCCGAACGCCCCGTCCAGGCTGCCGTCGTACGGCACCAGACCGCCCAGGTCGTCCGGGGTGAACGGCTCGTCGGGGCGGTCGGCCCAGACGGCGGTGTCGCAGTGGTAGGGGCGGTCCTTGACGGTCCAGCTGACCAGGAAGGAGCCGCCGACGTAGTGGACCGCGAACATGGTGGCGCCGTCGGGCACGGTGAACCGGCAGGAGGCCCGGACGCCGACCGGGGCGACGGCGACGGCGCGGGTGCGTCCGAACACGGTCAGCACCGGCCAGGTGGAGGTCACCCCGGACACACCGGGGAGCGGTCCGTCCTCGGCCTCGTCCTCGGCCGCCCCGGTGTCCGGACCGGCGTCCGCCCCAGAGTCGGCGTCGGCTGCGGCGTCGGCCGCGAGCTCGGCGTACGCCGACTCCAGGGCGGGCCAGCCGAGTTCCTCGGGCAGGCCGGCGCGCAGCGAGCGGTGCAGCGAACCGGCGGCGCCGGCCTCGGCGAGGGGGTCGGGGGTGCCGGCGGGGGGCGTCACGGGGGGCTGGTCCAGCAGGGTCGCCAGTTCGGCGACGGCCTCCTCGCCGCCGGCCATGCCGCCGCCGGCGACGGTGTCGACGAGCCTGCCGACCCGCCCGGCGACCGCCTGGGCGATGCCGTCGTTGCCGGGCAGCAGCGTCACCGCGGTGCCGGCGCGGCGCGCACGGGAGGGCCCCCACTGCGGCAGCAGGCCGGCGTGGACGGTGCCCTCCAGCCGGGGGCCGAACACCGGGTCGGCGGCGAGGGCGGCGAGGTCCCGCCGGGACCGCTCGCCCCAGAAGCGCATCCGGATCTGCGCGCCGGGGTCGAGGACGGCGACGTCGGCGGCGAGGCACGCGTCCAGCAGGTCGGCGTCCAGCCCCTGCCAGTGGTAGCGGGTGGTGTGCAGTTCGACCGGGGTGCCCGCCGCCCGCAGGCGCGGCGCCAAACGTCCGACCAGGTCGAGGAGTTCGGCCGGGAGCTGCTGCCGTCCCACGCCGCCGCCGGGCTGCGCCGCGTACTGGTACATGTGGACGAAGCGCCCCAGCCAGCGGGGCAGGCCGCCCTCGGGTTCCACCCGGCCGTCCGCCATGGCGTCGGCGGCGCCGCAGCCGATCAGCAGCCGCAGCCAGGCGCCGCCGTCCGTGGTGCCGTCGGGGAAGATCCCGACCAGAGCGGCCATGAGCGGGTGCGCGGGCGGATGGGCCGTCAGGAGCGGAGCGGCGGCGTTCAGCAGCGCGTCCGGCACCGCCTTGTCGCGGGTGACCGCCAGGACCGCGCCGACCAGCCGCGCCACCTCGTCGTCCCCGAGCCCGGCGGCCTTCGCCGAGGCCCGCGCCCGGCGGACCAGATCGGCCGGCAGGTCGGCGGAGGAGCCCGCCCACGCGGTCAGCAGCCGGTCGAGGGCCGCGTGCGCGGCGGCCGGCTCCAGCGTCTCGGTGAGGAACCGCTGGTGCGCCGCCAGCTCCTTGGCCGGCATGGCCCCGGCCGCCGCGAACAGCAGCGCGTTGGCCCGCCGGTAGCCGGCGTCCACCGGCAGGCCGTGCTCGGCCTCCGCCGCGCGGGCGGCCGCGTAGGCCCGCCCGGCGGCCCGGCCGCGGGTGCCGATCAGCCGGTGCCCGACGGTGTCCCAGAACCACGGCAGATGGGCCGGCGGGAGCTGCCGCGCCTGGCGGGCCATCGTGTCCACGAACGCGCCGGGCTTGTGCCAGGACCGGTTCAGCCGGTCGGCCATCAGGTCGGCCAGGCCACGTGCGGCGTCCGCCGCGTCCGGGTCGTGCGCGGCGACCCAGTCGGGGTACGTGGTCGAGCGGTGCGGCCCGGCGGTGGGCAGCAGGGATGCGAGCGAGGCGATCATGACCCGGATCGTCGCACGCCCCACTGACCACCCCGGCCCGGACCCCTCCGGGCCGTTCCACCCGACCGGACTTGACGGATCGTCCCCTCCGACCCCGCGCCCCGAACCGTCCGGGGCCGCACGGCTCCGGCCGAGCGTCGTCGGCGGGCGCTGCCCGGCGGCCCTAGCCGATCCGGCCGAGGCGGTCCGCCGCCCGTCGGCCCCGCCGGGAGCGGTGGGCGGCCGCGGCGGTGGAGACCGCGTCCGGCAGCCAGGACGCCACGTCGTCGACCTCCGGGATGCGCGGGCCTTCCCGGTTCGCGTCCCCGATGGCCTCGAACAACCTGTCCTTGTCCCGGGCGAACTCCGCGAGCAGCCGGGCCGGGGAGTCGATGCCGCACTCCACCAGCAGGCCCAGGGTGGCGGCGCAGTCGAGGCGGTCGTGGAGCTGGGTCAGCTGGGCGATCTGGACGAACCGTTCGACGAGCACCGGCGAGACGTCGAGGTACTCGGCCAGGACGGCGCGCTGACGGGCGGTCGCGGTGCGGAGCAGGAAGTCCGTCGGGGCGCTGAGCCCGGCCTCGACGAGCGCCGGCCGGCAGGAGTCGAAGACCGGGAGGTCGAGGAAGGTCGAGGCGGCGGCCGTGAGCTCCTGGTACTCCTTGCTGTCGTGCAGCCTGGCGAGGCAGGGGTCCTTGCGGGCCTCGGCCCTGAGCGCCTCGGTCGGCAGGGCGATGCGCAGGTAGTGGATGGCGGTGCGGTCGGACACCCGGGGGCGCCGCGGGTCGAGGCCGGCGAGGCGGGCGTACTCGTAGGCCAGCCGCGGCGGGGGCGCGGACCTCATGAAGGGGTGGCGGGCCGACCACACACCGGAGAGCGCCGCGATCTCGTGCTCCATGGCCTCGGCGACGGGGCGGATCTGCCGGGCGAGGGTCATGTGCTCCACGTCGTCCGTGTCGGTCTCCACGCACTTGCGCGCCAGTTCCTCGACCGCCATCTTGGCCTTGCTCGAGGCGTCCATGTCCCGGCCGCCGGTGGCCGCGCAGCGGTTGATCCACTGGGAGGCGCTGCGGTACAGCGCACGGATCACCAGGACGTCGGGGCAGAGCGCCTTGACGACGGCCAGCTGCTCGTCCGCCGCGTCGGCCAGCTGCCGGTAGGCGTAGCTGTCGTGCCGCGTCGCGTCCTGGAGGGCCCAGAGATGGTCGACGCGGGCGAGGATGTTGCCCGGGTCCTCGTCGACGGCTCTGGCCAGCAGTGCCGTCCGCAGGCCGGGATCGTCGATGAGCGAGCGACTGGTCGCGATCACCTGCAGGGTGACGCTCCGCCAGTTGGTGGCGCCGCAGAGCTGGTTCCTGAGCCTGGGGTGCGCCCGGCTCAGCCGCAGCAGCGTCACCGCGGCGGCGCCGGTGAGCAGCTGGGCCTTCGCGCGCTCCCGGGCGTCCTCGCTCCTGCTCAGCGGGAGGAACAGCTCGGCGCGGCTGAAGATGTCGCTCTCGGCGTGGCGGCCGTTGCGGGAGAGGGTCACGGTGATCCGGTTGTCGTCCATGATGGCGGCCCGCACCCGCCAGGTGAGGTCCGGCCGGACGGCGAAGAAGAGGCCGGAGAGGGCCGCGGCGATCTTCCCGTTCGGCAGGGCGCTGAGGTCCTCGGTCTTGATCGTGCTCAGGTGCATGGAGCTGGTGATCGCCCGCAGCCGCATCGGCGGGGTGTCGATGCCGAGGTCCTGGACCCGGGCCAGCAGGTAGTCGGTGGCCACCGCGTCGTTCTCGCCGTCCGGGGACTGCACCGACACCTGGACGCGGAGGTTCTGGCCGAAGGTCGCCGCGGTGAGCAGGATCCCGTCGAGCGCGAGCACCGCGTAGGTGGTGAGGAGCCGTCGGCCCGGGTCGTCCAGGACGACCGTGCGCAGCAGCAGACCCAGGCCGCCGACGCCCAGGAGCGGGACCAGCAGCCGCCCCCAGTAGGTGAACGCCCCCGCCAGGGTGGGCCGCCAGGCGCGGAACAGCCGCCCGAGCGTCTGCCGGCGCGACTCCCGCTCGGAGGCGAACCGGTAGCGGCCGTGGGTCCATGCGGCCGCGAGGGTGACCGCCGTGGGGAGGACGACCAACACCGTCAGGTCGGCCGGCCAGTCGCTGAGTTCGCCCGGGTCGAAGGGGTGGAACATCTGGTAGACCGTGAACATCAGGGCCGACCCGATCAGCAGGAAGTAGCCGGCGATGCCCAGCGAGATCCGCCACGGCCTGGGCCAGGCGATCGAGTCGACCTTCACCACGACGCCCGTGAGCAGCCCGCTCAGCGCCACCAGGGCGAGGAGCAGGATGGCGGCGGCCGTGAACAGCTGGGTCATCGGCAGGACCCAGCGGTCGTAGAACAGGTCCCAGCGGGAGAGGGCCAGATCCTGCTGACGGGCCGTGATCGCGTCGAGGCCGGCCGCCGCCTCGGCGTTCTCGGCGTCGTTGCCCAGCGCCTCCCGGAACTTCCGTTCGGCCGCCGCGAGGTCACCCGCCTGGAGGAACTCCTGCCCGGCGGCGGTCGCCTGGGCCGCGACCTGGCGGTGCGCGGCGACCAGCGTGAGACCGAGCGACGCGCAGGGCAGCGGGTCGCCGTCCTCCGTCTGGGTGTAGAGCGCGGTGGCCTGCGCCAGGTGGCCGGCCTCCAGCGACTGCTGCGCCAAGGCACAGAGCGCGGTCGGGTCGGCGGCCGCGTACCCGGGGGCGGCCGACGCGGTGAGGGCCGCGACCACGGCCAGCAGCACGGCGGCGGTCGTCCGGCGTGGGTGTCTCGGCATCATGCACACCTTGAGTCCGCTCGGTCCCCCGTTCACGAACGATAGGGTGGCCCGCCGCACACCGCCGGTCGGGCACCACCGGTCGGACGACGCCCCGCTGCTCCTCCCGTGGGCGTCGGCGGGTGGGCGGGCGTGGAGCCGCGGGGCTTCGTCCGTGTGTGCGATGCGAGGGCGTGCGCGATTGCCTGAGCGCCCCCGGCGCATTCCGAGGGTGCCCCGGTGCGGGGTGAGGTCGGCGCTGTGCCGTTCGCCCGGGAACGGGTCGGGAGTCGCGGTCACCGTCCCGGCGGCCGGTGTGGCGCGGCCGCCGAGGGGTAGCCTCCCGCCTCGATCCGCCGGCCGTCCCGGCGCGGCGGCCTGCACGGGGGGAGACGGACCATGACGAATGCCTGGCGGCGGGTGCGCCGGAGTGCGGCGGTGCTGGGGGCCGCACTCGCGATGGCCTGCGCGGTGCCGTCAACGGCGTCCGCGAGCGTGTGGGACGACAACACCGATCCGATGATCCGGTGCTCCGGCGACGCCAGGACCATCGCGAGCCTGCCGATGACCCCGGAGTACGGCGGACCGGTCGTCACCCACCTGGAGGTCCGCTACTCGCCCTCCTGCGGAACGAACTGGGTACGGGTCTGGAACCCCTACGCCACCGGCACCCACGAGTCGTACCTCACCATCCGCCGCGACCAGCCCGGCGGCGGGGGCAAGGTGACGGCCCGTCTGCGCGAGTACGGATACCAGTGGACCTACCAGATCTGGGCGCCCGGCTGCATCTACGTCTCGGCGGCCCTCGTCAACCTCACCACCCACCGCGTGGACGCGGGCGGCTTCAACCAGGAGGTCAGGGTCTGCTGACGCCCCTTCCGGGCGCGCTCGTCGCCGAGATCGCGGGGCGCCGTCACAGGCTCAGCAGCAGGTCGCGGACGGCGGCGGGTCGGGACAGGAACGGGTGGTGGCCGGCGTCGAGTTCGACGACGTCGTCGGCGCGGCGGGCGAATTCGCGCTGCAGGGGCGGCGGGGTGCCGCGGTCGCGGGTGCAGACGAGGTAGGTGGAGGGCAGCTGCTGCCAGGCGGCCGCGGCGACCGGTTGCCCGAGCACCTGGACGCTCTGCCGGGCGAGGTGGTCCGCGGCCTGCGCCCGGACGTCCGGGTCACAGTCCTGGAGGAACGTGTCCACGAGCAGGTCGGGGCGGACGCCGAAGGTGCCGGCGTCGGGGTCGACGTCGAGGAACGGGGCGGGCGTGCCGTCGCCGAAGTCCGACAGGCTCTGCCCCACTTCGGGGAGGTAGCCGGAGACCAGCACCAGGTGGCGCACCGCCCCGACACCGGCGGCGGCCTCCGCGGTGACGATGCCGCCGTAGCTGTGGGCGACCACCACGGTGGGTTCGTCGCCGTCCAGCAGGGCCCGCCGTACCGCCGCGACGTCCTCGGCGAGCCCCGGACCGCCGGTGCCTCCGGGCGTGCCCGCCTCGCCGCAGCTCGGCAGCGCCGGAGCCACGCTCCGCACCCCTCGTTCCTGCAGCAGCTCAGCCGTGCGGTGCCACCACCACGATCCGTCCCGCACGCACGCCCCGTGCACGAACACGACCCTCATCCGCGCCGCCTCCACGTCCGCCTCGGCCGCCCCGACCCGACCAACGGTAGACGCCGGCCACCGTCACCACCGGGAACCGGGTCGACGGGGCCGCGGCCCACGGGCGCCGGCAGCCGGTCGGTACTGTGATCCGGTCGATCGTCGAGAGGTGCCCACCATGGTTCAGAACGCGGCCGAGCCGCACGCCACCACGCGGCCGGCGCTGCTGCAACTGACCGGGGTGAGCCGCTCGTACGGCGACCGGGAGGTCCTGCAACCGGTCTACCTGTCGGTGGCCGCGGGTGAGTGCGTGGCGCTGGTCGGCCACAACGGGTCGGGCAAGTCGACGCTGCTGCGGCTCGCGGCCGGCCGTGACCTGCCGAGCCGGGGCACCGTCCGGTTCGACGGCCTGGCGATGGACGAGAACGACCCGCGGATCAGGGCCCGGGTGGCGGTCGTCGGCGACACCGTCGCCTGCTACCCCGACCTCACGGTGCGCGAGCACCTGCTGCTGGTCGCGGTCGCGCACGGGATCGCCGACGCCGCCGCGTGGGTCCAGCAGGTGCTGGAGGACCGGATGCTCGACGAGCGGGCGGACGCGCTGACCTCCGCCCTGTCCTCCGGGCAGATGCAGTCCCTGCTGCTGGCCTGCGCGCTCGTCCGGCCGCGGGACCTGCTGCTCCTGGACGAGCCCGAGCAGCGCCTCGACCCCGGCGCGCGCCGACGCCTCGCCGACCTGCTCAAGGCGGAACTCGCGGACGGCGTGGCGGTGCTGCTGGTCACCCACCACGCCGACCTCGCCCTCGCGGTGGCCGACCGGGTCGTGGTGCTGGAGGAGGGCCGCGTCGTCCGGCAGGGCGTCCCCGAGGCGATGCTGGCCGCGGAACTGCTGCTCGCGGAGCTCCCGGCCGCCGGGTCCGCGGGGTCCGCCGGGTCCGCAGGCGACGTGCACGACGGGGAGGACCGGTGAGCGGCCCGGACGGCCCCGCGGTCGCCGCGGAGAACGGGCCCGAGGAACCGGCCCTCGCGACCGACGCCCTGCCCGCCGAGTGGAGCGACGCCGACGACTGGACCGACGAGGCGCTGGCCCTGCTGCGATCCCTGCGGACCCCGCACCGTCTCAACCGGGTGCGCCAGGTCGCGTACGCGCTCTACTGCACCGTGCTGATCCTGGTCGTCTGGGGAGGCGTACCGAGCCTGGGCCTGTTCCTGCAGGCCGCGATGGGCGCCGACTACACCGGCGGCGGCCCCGCGCTGCTGGCCGCCGTGCCGGGCGGCGTCGCGGCCGTCGGGCTGGCCGTCCTGCTGCTCGCCGTGCGCGACGGGCTCTGGCGCGGCCCGGTCGTGCCGCCGCGGGCCACCATCGACTGGCTGCTCGTCCACCCGGTCCGCCCCGGGCCGGTGCTGCGGCCCTGGTTCCGGCTGTCCTGCGGGCTCGCGGTGTTCCCCGGGATCGTGGCGTCCGCGGGCGCCATGGTCGTGCTCGGGCTGACCGTCCGGGCCGGACTGCCCGCCGCCCTCGCCTGGTGCCTGATCGGCGGGACGTGCCTGCCGCTGCTCGGTGTCTGCGCCGCGCTGTCGGTGGAGCGCAGCGAGCGGGCCGCCCGCCTGGCGCGCCGGCTCACCCCGTACGCCACCGTGCTGGTCCTCGGGTTCGCCGCGCAGAGCGCCCTGGCCGCCGCGGGGCACTCCGTCCACTGGCTGGACCGGGTCGTGCTGTGGTCGGGCCCGTGGGGCTGGGCGGGGATCGCCGCCCTCGCGCCGACGCCCGCCGCCGTCCCGGGGAGCGGGGCGGCCGCCGCCCTGCTGATCGTGTCGACCGTCGTCGGCCTGGTGCGGGCCGACCGTGCCGCCGGCACCGTGTCGCTGACCCTGCTGCGGGAACGGGCCAGGAACGCCGCAAGCGTCCTCGCCGCCCTGCGGACGGTCGAACCGCGCGCCGCACGGCTGGCCGTGAACGCCGCCACCGGCGGTGACCGCCGGCTGAAGGTCCGGCTGCCCGCGCCCCGCCGGGCCTGGCTCGTCGTGTACTGGCGGGACACGCTCGCCCTCCTCCGCTCGCCTGCGCGGCTCGGCCGGGCGGTGCTGCTGACCGTGCCGGCACTGCTGTGCGCGGTGCCCGCCCACGCCGCCCGGTGGAACGTCTCGCTGGCCGCCACCGGCCTCGCCCTGGTCTTCGGCCACCTCGCCGTCGCCCAACTGCTGGAGCCCGCCCGGATCGACACGGACGACGTGCGCCGCGCCTCCTGGACGCCGTTCCCGTTCGCCGGCCTGATGCTGCGCCGGTCCGTAGTCCCCACCGTGCTCGGCGCGCTGCTCGGCGCGGCGGGGAGCACGGTGGCCGTGCTCTGCGGTGCCGGTCCGGCGGCCTGGCTGGCACCGGCCGCCGTCCCCGCACTGGTCGGCGCGGGCCTGGTGAACGCCTGCCGGGGCGCGGCCCGCCGCGACCTGCTGTACCGCCCGGCGCAGGCGACCGGCGGTGGCGCCGGCAACATCGTGGCGTTCGCGGCCTGGTACGCGGCGGGCCCCGCCGTGGCCGTGCCGCTGCTGGCGCTGCCGTTCTCCGCGGCACTGCGCGGCGGGACGGTGGACTCGCTGGGCCGGGCGGCCGTGGTCGGCGCGGTCGTGGCGGTGGGGCTGTTCCACTGGGCCCGGGTCAGGGCGGAGAAGCTGCCCGCCCAGGCCCGGCCGGGCCGGGCGGGCTGAGGCCGAACCCGCGCCCGGGCCCGTGCCCGGACCCGTGCCCCGGGTACGGACCCGGGGTACGGGGGCGGGGCCGGTGACGACGTCGAGCGGACGGGGGAGGAGAACGAATGTCGGAGGCCGACGAACCGATCCACGACCACCTGGTGGACTCGGCGGCGTTGCGGCCCGACGGCCGCGTCGCCGACCTGGGCTGCGGCAGGGGCCCCACGCTGGCGGCCTTCGCCCGCCGGTTCCCGGGTGCCCGGCTGATCGGCCTCGACCGGTCGGCGGCGGGCGTCGGGGCCGCCCGGGAACTGTTGGCGGACCATCCGGGCGGCGCCGCGGTCGCCGTGGCGGACCTGTCAGGCCGGCTCCCGCTGCCGGACGGCAGCGTCGACGCCGTGGTTTCGTACAACGTCCTCGAGTGCCTGCCGGACCCGGCCGCATTCCTCGTGGAGGCCGCCCGTGTGCTCCGGGCCGGCGGCCGGGCGGTGGTGGCGCACGTCGACTTCGACTCCCTGGTGGTCGCGGGCGCGGGCCGGGAGCTGGACCGGCGGATCTGCCACGCCTTCACCGACGACCGGCAGCCCTGGATGGACCACGCGGACGGGAGGATCGGACGGAAGCTGCCCGGCCTGGTGAAATCCTCACCGCTGTCGCTGGAACGGGCCCACCCCTGGGTGACGAGCTCGACCGAACCGAGCGGCCACGCCGCCCGCCGGATCGACGGCATGCGGCGGGCACTGAGCAGTGCCGCATCGCAGGGGCGCGGTGTCGTGTCCCTCGCGGAGGTCGAAGCCTGGCACGACGCGGTCCGGCTCGCCGCGGACCGGGGACGCTTCTTCCGTCGCCGAGACGGCGGTCGTGGTGACCGCGCGGAAGTGAGCCCCGTCCCGGCCGTGAACCGACGACGGGTCCGGGCAGCACCGGATGCCCGGACCCCCACCCGCCTGCGGGGCACCCACGACCGGGATGGCACGATCGGCCCATGACGATTCCCCCTGTGCGCGCCCTCCGCGGGCCGGTCCTGCCCCACCTGCCGGGCGGTCGCTGATGCTCGGCTGGTTCCGCCGTCGTCGCGGCACCGAGGACGGCCGGGGCGAGGAGATCGTCTCGCGCCGGATCCCGATGGCCTCGGTGGGACGGCCCGTCCCCGCCGAACTGGCCGAGCTGGAGACGGAGGCCGAGTCGGGCGACGTCCTGGCGATGGCGAACCTCGGCGCGGCCCTGATCGCGGTCGACCGCGCCCGGGCACTCACCTGGCTGACCAGGGCCTGGGACGCCGGCAACGTCGGCGCCGGCTTCAACCTCGGCACCCTGCACTCGCTGGCCGGAGACACCAACCGCGCCCAGGTGATCTGGGAACGCAGCGCCGCCCTCGGCGACCCCGACGCGATGCTCGGCCTGGTCCGCCAGGCACTCGACCGCGGCGACCGGGCGACCGTCGACCGCTGGGCCCCGCCGATCCTCGACCAGGACGAGGCCTACCCCATCACCGCCCTGGGCGTGGCCTTCCGGGACCACGGCGACCCCGACCGGGCCGTGCAGGCCTTCCTGCGCGCCGAGTCACTGGGCGATGCCTACGCCATGGAGTACCGGGCCCGCCTCCTCGACGCCCGTGGCGCGCACGCGGAAGCGGCGGCGCTGCGGGCACGGGCGGAGACGGCCGAGCGGATGATGTGAGTCGTCCCCGGACGGAG
The DNA here is from genome assembly GCF_039528095.1 of Kitasatospora arboriphila. Lineage (NCBI taxonomy): Bacteria > Bacillati > Actinomycetota > Actinomycetes > Kitasatosporales > Streptomycetaceae > Kitasatospora > Kitasatospora arboriphila. Next base: position 29,864 of record NZ_BAAALD010000006.1, on the reverse strand, counting down.
ACGGACGGCCGGCGGCGCCCCTTCGGCGTCCGGCGGTCATGCCCGGAGGGCCAGGCCGAGGAGGGTGATCGCGCCCAGGACGGCGAACAGGGCGCTCATGCCCCGTGCCGGACCCGGCAGGGTGCCCGGCCGCAGCGGCACCCGGCCGCTGAGACCCACCAGGCCCAGGACGATCGCCAACAGGCTCCACCCGAGCAGGACCCGTCCGGCTGTCCGGCGGTCGCAAGTGACGTCATGTGCAGGATGATCCGCCCGGGGCCGATCACCGGTCAACGGCGGTCCGCCGACCGTCAGGGGCCGTGGCGGTGCGTCAGGAAACGGCCCGCGGAGCAGGTGATCGCGAACCGGCGGCCCGCGGCGGCGTGTTGGACGACCATGGCCTGGTTGCATTCCTCCTCGACGAACGGAGAGCCGGTCATGACGACCGTCGCGTACGGAGCGCACCCGGACCAGGTGGCGGACCTCCACCTGCCACCGACCGGCCGGGGCGGGGCGCCGGCACCGCTGGTCCTGCTGCTGCACGGCGGCTTCTGGCGCGAGCCGTACGGCCGCGCCGAACTGTCGCCGCTGGCCGCGGACCTGGCCTCGCACGGCTGGGCGGCGGCCAACGTGGAGTACCGGCGGGTGGGCGGGGACGGCGGCTGGCCGACGACGTTCCTCGACGTCGCCCGAGCCGTGGACGTGCTGCCCGAGGAGGTCGGCCGCATCGCCGGCGGGACGGTGGACACCGGCCGCGTGCTGCTGCTCGGGCACTCGGCGGGCGGACACCTGGCCCTGTGGGCGGGCCTGCGCCACCGCCTGCCCGAGGGATCACCGGGCCGCACCGCCGACGTGCCCCGGCTCACCGGCGTGGTGGCCCTGGCTCCGGCCGCAGACCTGCGGTGGGCCCATGACCTCGGTTCCGGTCGCGGAGCCGTGGCCGACCTGCTCGGCGGCGGTCCTGCGCAGTTCGCCGAACGCTACGCCGCGGCCGACCCGGCCGCCCTGGGCGGGGTCGAGGTGCCGACGGTGGTGGTGCACGGCGAACAGGACGAGAACCTGCCCGTGGGGATGGCCCGGCGTTACGCCGAGGCCGCCGGTGCCCGTCTCCTCACCCCCGGGAACTGCGGCCACTTCGACCTCGTCGACCCCCGCTCCGCGGCGTGGCCGCTGGTGGCCGCGACCCTGGAGGACCTGCTGGCTGCGCCGGGGGAGTGACGCGCAGCTTCTGACCCGCCGTCAAGGGGCCGGGGTGCGAGGGGACCGCGCCCCGGGCCCCCGGGGTGGACCGGCGGATCTCTGCGCGCTATGTTTTGAACGCGTTCAATAAGTCTCGGTCGGGCGAGGGGGATCGTCATGGAGCGGGTGGCCGTCAACGACGCGCCGGTGCCGACGGGCGCGCGGGTACTGGCCGCACTGGCCACGGCCTGCGCACTGCCCTTCGCCATCTGGTGGACGGCGGTCGGCGCGGGCCTCGACGGCGGCTGGTGACGGGCACGCTCCTCACCCTGCTGCCCCAGCCCGCCGCCCGGGCGCGTGACTTCCGCCGGGCCTGCTGGCTGTTCGCCGGACTGCTGCTCGCGGCCTCGGTGGTGGGCGTCCTGCTCGGCTGGTTCCTGCGGGCGCCGGCGGCCCTGGTCCTGCTGGCTGCGGGCGCCAGGTCCGACCTCCGCCCGGAGTGCCTGTCGACCGTCCTCGGGGGCGCGGTCGCGTTCTTCACCCTCGCCGGCTTCGGCACCATGGTCTTCGAGCAGGTGGCGGCTCCGCACTTCCGCGAGCCCACCGCCTTCACGGCCACCGTGGACGGCGCGCCCCCGCCGGTCGTCGCCCGGGAGCGCGACGGCGCCCTGACCGGGATCCCCACGCTGGGCCACGGCGCGACCGCCGTCTTCTTCCACGACGAGGGCGGCAGGCGGGAGGGGCGGATGACCGTCCAGTTCTCCCCGGACACCCCGCGCGCCGAACTGGACATCCTGCGCGAGCGGATCGGCGCCCTTCCCGGCATCCACGACGTGAAGCCGTGCGACCCCTCGGCCGGCGACTGCAACTGACGGACACGGGACGGAAGCGGGCGAGCCGGCCTGCAACCGTCCACCGCCGCCGTCCACGGCGCGGGCGCCGAAATCACGTCAGATCACGGAGCCGGCCTTCGGGCCTCCGGGGCAGGTGCCCCGCTCACGACAGCCGGCCCGACCCGTCGAGGAGCGTGACCGCCGGACGTCGAGCCGCGCCGCGCTGCCGGTCGTCACCCGGCCGACCGGCGCCGGGAGCGGCATCGCCCCGGGTGGCCGGTTCTCGACCCCGCACCCTGCGTGATGGGCGATGATCACGGCGTGAGCGTATGGTGGGTGGGGCGCAGGGACGATCTGCTGGCCCAACTGACAGTCCTGCTGGTGTACTTCGGTGCGGACCCGCTGGAGGATCCCGGCACCGGCGAACTCGCCCGCACCGCGGCCGCCCTGGCGGGCGAGTACCGGACGAGCGACCGGGGCGAAGGGATCCGCCACGCGGCGACCCTCCTGCAGGAAGTCGCCGCCGAACTGTGCGCGGCCGACCGCTTCCGCGGCACCCTCCTGCCCGTCGTCAACCGCCACCTGCGCTGCGCCGTGGCCCTGTTGGTGCGGGCCCGCGCCGGCCTGGGGACGGCGGCCGGCCCGGGCGGCGGGGGGGGGCCGCGCACCGGGGCTGCGGGCTAGCCCCCGCGGTCTGCCGACTCCGTCCCGGCCCGGACCCGGCAGGCCGGGCCCCGGGAGGACCGCCTGCGACACGCGGCGGCGCGCGGGACGGCCCGATCGGTGCACCGGCGGCCGACGGCGTCCCGGCGCACCCGGTCACCGCAGGGCCGCGGCCGCTGTCCGCGGAACGGCGGAACCCGTGCCGGACCGCGGCCCGGCCGCGGGCCCAGAGGTCGAAGATCGGGCTGGGACGTGCCTTCAAAGGTGTACGGATGCCGCACAGGGGTGCCCCCCGCGCACCCCTGAATCGACCACCCGAGCGCCCTTTGAAGACAGCTCCTACAGCGGGTCACCGAGGTTGGTGACGTCGGCGCCGAAGCCGCCCGACCAGGAGCTGGTGACCCGGTAGTCGACGCGGCACCCGGCCGTGGCGGCGCCGGCGCCGTGCACCGCGAGGCCGGCCCCGCCGGCGGCCAGCAGTGCGGCACCCGCCAGGGCGCCGTACCTGCGACGGGTTCGTCGGTGGCCGTGCTGGGGCATGGGGCGCCTTCCTTTCGGACGGGAACGGCGGGCAGGAGCCGCGCAGTCACATGTCGCAGTCGGGCCGTGGGAGGTTGCCGTCCCCCTGAGCGCTGTTCCTGCGCGGGGTGGTTCGGCGGTGTCCGTTCGGGCGGCTGCGGCGGCCGCGACCGGGTGGCCGCCTGCGGCACCGGTGGGGACCGCGCCACCCGCGATGCGCAGGGTGCGGTGAACTCCTCCGGGGGAGCGGCCCGTCGGGCCGGGGGAGACGCTCTCACCGGCCGACGGCGGCGGTCCGTCCTCGAGCTGCGGCACCGGCGTGGACCGCAGCGTCCGCGATACGCGGTGTGCGGTGAACTCCCTTGAGGAAAAGGGTTGTTGCGCGCAGCGAAACTCCGTCGCCATGACGGTGCCGTGTCAAGCAGCACGACGCGCCCGCACCGGCCGGGGTGCCGGCGTGCCGCCGGCCGGTGCGGGGGTCCGCGTACGGGGTCAGTCGGAGAAGTCCTGGGTCATCCACAGGGTGCCGGAGGAGTCGCGGAGGAGCTTGATCCCGACGTGGTGGAAGGCCGGGTTGAGGATGTTCCGACGGTGGCCGTCGTTGGGCGGCTGTTCGGCGAGCATGTCGTTGGTGAGGCCGAGTGCCATGCCGGCCATGCCGTCGGTGGTGTCGGCCACCGGGCCGCCGTCGCCGATGTTCTCGCCCGCGGTGCTCCACTGCACGCCACCGGCGTGTTCGCGGTCTCCGAAGGCGGCCTCGCCCGGGCACTGGTGCTGGAGGCCGCAGCCGGCCGCCATGGTGTGGTTGTGGGCGTTCGCGCTGGTCTGCAGACCGGCGAGCATCTGCAGCGGGGCGACGCCCTGGGCGGCACGCGCCTGGTTGATCAGGTTGAGCACCTGGTTCGCCGCTGCGTCCGCGGCCGAGCCGGAACCCGAACCGGAGCCGGAACCCGAGCCGGAGCCGGTGGTGGTGGGCTGGGCCGTCCTTGTCGGGGGAGCGGCCGCCCGGGTCCTGGTCGGGGCCGCCGTGGCCGTGACGCGCTTCTGGACGGGGACGGTGGTGGTGGCGGACGCGCCGGGCAGGCGGGTCGGGCCGGTGGTCTGCGGGGACGCGGCCGCCGACGGCACGGCCGACCGGCTCGGCGTCCCCGCCGGGTCGACGGTCGGCAGCTGCGGTTCCGGTGCGGCCGCCGTCGTGGTGTCCTGCGGGCCGGAGGAGAGCGCCATCCTGCCGCCGACCACCGCGGTGGTGGCCGTCGCTGCCACGGCGACCACCGCGAGCAGGGGCTTGGCGGCGGACCCGGACCCGGCCCGGTGCCTGCCGGGCACCGCCCGCCGGTGCGACCCGCCGCCCGCCCGGCGCGTGGACGGGCCGGGCCCGTACCGGTCCACCGGCTCCCCGCTCGGGTACTCCGTCATCTGCTCTCCTCCGTCGACCGGTCGACTGCCCTTCCGGACAGGAGACCCTCATCCGGGCCGGGGATAACGGAAATCGCGCGAATGTTCACGGAAAAACTGCCGCCGCCGACCGTGGCGCGGCGCGGCACGGTCCGGCCGGCCGTTGCAGGCCGCTCAGGGCACCAGCAGCACCAGGACGGGACCGGTGGCGAACGTCATCGCGCTGCCGCCGGGCAGGGTGAACGACGTGCCCGCGGCGGGGTCCGGACGGCTCCAGCTGACGTCCCACACCCGGCCGTCGCGCAGCACCTCCGCCCGGCCCGCGCCGGTGGTCCGGGTGAACACCTCGTTGTCGGGATGGCCGGCGTTGAAGTCGGTGAAGAGACCGGGCACCGTGCTGACGTGCTGGACGACGACGGTCGCCGTCCCGGACCAGGCCGGGTGGCCGTCCACCGCGACGCCGTACGTGCTGCCGTCGAAGCGCACGCCGATGGACGCGGAGGGCAGGTGCCAGGTCATGGCGTCGAGCGTTCTGCCGCCGTCCGGTGCGGTGCCGAACACGAAACCGGGGGAGCGGGCGGGAACGGACGGGAACCGGGCGAGGACCTGGTGCGGGTCGAGGAAGGTGGGGTCCACGGCGTCGTGGGTGAACGCGCCGGGGTCGTTCGGCGGGGTGACGTTCTGCACGTCGGCCCGCTCCAGGAGCGGAAGGAGGCCGCTGATGGCGCCGCTGTAGGCGAAGTCCAGGCGCCCGTACTGCTGCAGGAGCGGGATGTCGGTCTGCCGGGCGGAGCGCACCGGGCCGATCAGGGCGGGCAGGTGGTTCGCGTCGTACACGGCGAGGAACCGGGAGAGGCCGCCCTCGACCTGGATCCAGTACACGATGTCGGCGCGGGCGAGTCCCTGCTGGATCGACTGGACCCGGGCACCGACGTTGTCGATCTTCACGGCGAGGGTGTTGCCCGCCGTGCCGACGTTGTCGAGCGGGTTCGGGAGACCGGGCACTCCTGGTACTCCTGGCAGTGCGGACTCCGGGGCGTCGGACGGCGCGGGCACGCTCGGTGCCGGGACGGTGGACGCGGCCGGTGCCCTCGGTTCCGGGGCGCTGCCGGCACAGCCCTGGAGGGACGCGAGCCCGATGCCGGCCCCGGCCGCCGCGAGCGGCAGCCCGATCCGGGCGCGGACGCGTCGCCGCGGGCCCCGGGCCGTGGTCGCGCGGGCGGTGCTGCGGATGTCCACCGGAGCTCCCTTCCCGACCGGTGGATGCGGTCGTGATCGGCAGCCGGCGTGAACCGACGTCTGCAGCAGGATGTGCCCGCACGGCCGCGGAATACTCCCGCCCGGAGCGTCGTCTTCCGCCCCGGGGAGCACGGCCGGGGACCGCCGGCCCGGTGGTCCGCGGCCGGCTCGGCCGGTCCCTTGACCAACGGCGTTTCCCGGTACCGAGAATGAGTGACCATCACTCGTTCGGGGGGACCGATGAGGGCAACGGTGCGAACGGCCGCCGTGGCGCTGGCCGTGCTGTTCGGGCCGGTGGCGGCCGGCTGTTCCGCGGGCGCGGACCGACACGCCGGTGTCGAGGCCGAGGCGGTGACTCTCGCCGACGCGCCGGTGCATCTGCGGATCACCGGACTCGCCGGGGGCGAGCAGGTCACCGTCACCTCGTCCGCCGACGACCACCGCGGGCAGCAGTGGCAGGCCCGCGCCGTGTTCCGCGCCGACCGGCACGGCACCGTGGCGCTCGACACGGCGGCCCCGCTCGCCGGCGGATCGTACGCCGCCGCCGACGGGATGGGGCTGTTCTGGTCGATGGACCCGGTCGGCCGGCCCGCCGACCGCTCGGGATTTCTGCCGGTCTTCCCCGAAGCGAGGCCCTCCTTCGATGTGCGGATCACCGTGACGGCGCACGGCCGGGAACTGGCCGGCCGGACGCTCACCCGGCAGTGGACGGGCGCCGGGGTGTCCACCGAACGGCTGACCGTGGCCCGCGACCACGTCGACGGCCAGCTGTTCCTCCCGCCGCCGGGCACCCCGGCGAAGTCGGCGGTGCTGGTCTTCGGCGGCTCGGAGGGCGGCGACAGCCAGCGGTACACGGCGGCGCTGCTCGCCTCGCACGGCCATCCGGCCCTCGCCGTCGCCTACTTCGCCGAGCCGGGGCTGCCGGCCACCCTGCACGACGTGCCGCTCGAGTACTTCCGGACGGCCGCGCGCCTGCTCGCCGCGCAGCCCGCGGCGGCGTCGGCGCCCGTGGTCGTGATGGGGTACTCGCGCGGCAGCGAGGCCGCCCTGCTGCTCGCCCAGGACTACCCCGACCTCGTCCGGGGCGCCGTGGTCTACTCGCCCTCCGCGCAGGTCAATCCCGGCCTGCCGAACGGCGGCGACGCCTGGACGGTCGAGGGCCGGGCCGTGCCGCGGCAGCCGATCCCGCTGGACCGGGTCAGCGGCCCGATCCTCGCCGTCGCGGGCGAGTCCGACCTGCTCTGGCCGGCGCCGGGATGGGCGCGGGCGATCGGCGCGGCGGTGCCCGGCGCGAAGCCCCGGCAGGCGCTGGTGTACCCGGACGCCGGCCACGGAGTCGGCACCTTCCCGTACCTGTCCGCCCCCACGCAGTTCGTCAACCCGACCAGCGGCCGGGTGGACCTGCTCGGCGGCACCCGGGCGGGCAACGCCGCCGCCCAGGCCGCCGGCTGGCCCCGGGTGCTCGCCTTCCTGGACGCGGTGCCGGCGTGACACCCGGCCCCGGCACCGGTGCGGCCGGCGGACCCCGGTGGTGCCGGCGCCGTCGGCGGCGGGCCGGTCAGGTCAGCTCGTCGGCCAGGGCGGCGACGAACGCGGCGAGCTCGGCCGGCGCGACCGGGTCCGGTACGGCCTGCGGCAGGGCCGCGTGGGCCAGCCGGACGTGCTCCCGGATCCGCTCCTCCAGCCAGGCACGGCCCCCGCACTCCTCGACGAGGTCGGCGACGTGCCGGAGCCGGTCGAGGGTGGGCTCGGCGGTGTCGTCGTAGAAGGCGGCCAGTTGGTCGCGGGCCGGCCCGCCGGACCGGAGGGCGACGGCGGCGAAGGCCCGGGACTTGCGTCGCCGCAGGTCGGCCAGCGGGTCCTCGAGGGCGTCGCGGGAGGTCCCCCAGACGCCCTCCCAGTCGTCGAAGAAGGCCATCGCCATCCCGGCGTGGTAGCCGAACCGCTCGGCGGCGGCCAGCTCGTCCTCACCGGCGCCGCGCACCAGGGCGCCGGCGAGGCAGACCCCGGCGGTGGGCAGGGCGATCGTCTTCTCCAGCAGTTCGACGGCGAGGTCGGGGCTCATCCGCGAGGTGCCCTCGGACTCCAGGTCGCGGACCTGTCCCGAGCAGCACTCCCGGATCGCGCGGGCGGCCCGGCGGATCAGCTCGGTGGAGACCGGGTCGCCCACCTCGGCGAGCAGCTCGAACGCGAGGCAGTGCAGGGCGACCCCGACCTGGATCGCGGCCGGTGCGCCGAAGGCCGCCCAGAGGGTGGGCCGGCCCTTGCGGAGCATCTCCCGGTCGACGATGTCGTCGTGGACGGTCCCGGCGGCCGACATCAGGGTGCCGGCGAGGGCGGCCGTCCGGGCGGCGTCCCACGCCTGCGGGGTGCTGCCCGCGCACAGCAGGGCGACCAGCGCGGGCCGCCGCCGGAATCCGACCGGTGACGTCGGCCGGCCCTCGGCGTCGACCCACCCGAAGTGGTACTCCGTCATCCGCCGCACCGGCTCGTCGAGCCGGTCCACCGCCGCCCGCAGCGCGGGCTCCATGTAGGCGATGACGTCCTGGGTGATCTGCTGCGAGGTGCGTACGGTCTGCACGAAGGTCTCCGACATTCTCGAGTCGCCACGGAACGGCGCCGCACCTCCTGCGACGGTCGGCGTGGCCCTCCTGACATGACGCCCCGGCCCCGCATCCGCCGCAACCCGGCGCGGGCGCACCTGCTGCCGGTGGGCCGGCGCCGGGGCGAGCGGCCGTCCCGAGCGACCGCCGTCCTGTCCCACGGGCACCTCCACGTCCGAACCGCCACGAGAATGCCGCCTATTGACGCCGCATCGCCCCGGTGCTTCACTCTCCACCGCGAGTGAGAGAGCGCTCTCACGGCATCGGGGGCCGGTTCCGGACCCCTCCCCACCCATCCACGCCAGGGAGAGTCATGTCTGTCACCCCGACCCGCCGGACCGTGCTCCGCGGTGCAGCGGTCGCCGCCGCACTGCCCGTGGCCGGCACTCTCGCGACCGGCCCGGCCTCCGCGGCGCCGGATGCCCGCGACGCCACCGGCCTGGGCACCAACGTCCTGGTCTTCGACCCCTCCATGGGCGACGCGGCGATCCAGGCCCGGGTCGACGCCGTGTTCAAGATCCAGGAGTCCAACCAGTTCGGCACGGAGCGGTACGCCCTCGCCTTCAAGCCGGGCACCTACAACGTCGACATCAACGTCGGCTTCTACACGCACGTGCTGGGCCTCGGCCAGAGCCCCGACGACGTCGTCATCAACGGGCACGTCACCGCCGACGCGCAGTGGTTCCAGGGCAACGGCACCCAGAACTTCTGGCGGGCCGCCGAGAACCTGTGCATCGTCCCGCCGGACGGCCTGGAGCGGTGGGCGGTCTCGCAGGCGGCCCCGATGCGCCGCACCCACGTCAAGGGCAACATGACCCTGTGGCCCAGCCCGCCCGGCAACCGCTGGTCCAGCGGCGGCTTCCTCGCCGACAGCGTGGTGGACGGCCAGGTCGAGTCGGGTTCGCAGCAGCAGTGGCTGTCCCGCAACGACACCTTCGGCAGCTGGACGGGCGCCAACTGGAACATGGTCTTCGTCGGCACCCAGGGCGCTCCCGCCCAGAGCTTCCCCAGCCCGCCGATGACCACGGTCGACCGGACCCCCGTCGTCCGGGAGAAGCCCTTCCTCACCGTGGACGCCCACGGCTCGTACCACGTCTTCGTCCCCGCCCTGCGCCGCAACTCCACCGGGACGACCTGGGCCTCCGGCAAGGCCGCCGGACACGGCATCCCGCTGTCCGCGTTCCACGTGGCCCGGCCCGGCGACTCCGCCAGAACCCTCAACCGCGCCCTCTCCCAGGGCCGGCACCTGCTGTTCACCCCGGGCATCTACCGGCTCTCCGCCCCGCTGCAGGTGACCCGGCCCGGGACGGTCGTGCTCGGCCTGGGCCTGGCCACCCTGCAGGCCGTCAACGGGAACTCGCTGGTCGAGGTCGCCGACGTGGACGACGTCACCGTCGCGGGCCTGCTCCTGGAGGCCGCCTCCGCCGGCTCCCCGGTGCTGCTCCGGGTCGGGGAGGGCCGCAGCCGCCGGAACCACTCCGGCCGCCCCACCGCGCTCTTCGACGTCTTCGCCCGCATCGGCGGGGTCGTGGCCGGCGGCACCGAGGTCGCCATCCGGATCGACAGCAACGACGTGATCGTCGACCACATCTGGGTCTGGCGCGCTGACCACGGCCTCGACGGCAGCGTCGGCTGGTCGGTCAACCCCGCAGGCACCGGCTTCCTCGTCAACGGCGACCGGGTCACCACCTACGGCCTGTTCGCCGAGCACTTCCAGAAGTACGAGGTGCTCTGGAACGGCAACCACGGCCGCACCTACTTCTTCCAGAACGAGCACCCCTACGACGTCCCCACCCAGTCCGCCTGGGTCCACCACGGCACCCGCGGCTACGCCGCGTACAAGGTCGCCGACTCCGTGACCGACCACCGGGCCTGGGGCCTGGGCAGCTACTGCTTCTTCAACCTGCAGGCCGACATCTACGCCGACCGGGCCTACGAGGTCCCCGACACCCCCGGCGTCGTCCTCACCGACCTGATGACCGTGTGCCTCAACGGCCCCGGCGGCGGAGGCATCCTGCACTGCGTCAACAACAGCGGCGATCCCGTGCAGAACGGATTCGGCACCTACTTCATGAAGGGCTACTCGAACGGCGTGGCGACCGTCTGACCGCCACCGGGGCGGTGACCGGGTCTCCCGGCACCGCCCCGGCGCGGCGGCCCCGGGCCCCGGCCGGGAACGACGCCCCCGACGTCCCTCGAGAAGCCGTCCCTGGAACGACTCCCGCAACTCGTCCGGCACCGGGCGCTCCACGACCGTCACGCGAGCAGCCTGCGAGCCCCGACGAGATGGCCTCTCAGGAGGCCAGGACCTGGCGGGCGGCCCGGACCTGGGTCTCCAGGCCGGCCTTGGCCTCGGCCATCGCCTTCCCCTCGGCGGCGATCGCCTCCTGCTGGTAGGCGTAGTCCACCGCGTACCAGATGCCCACCACGTTGTGCTCGTGCCGGCAGCCCGCGTCCGCCTCGGCCACCCGGATCTCGTGCGGGGTGGGCATGGGCGTCCTGTTCCACTCCGGGTCGCCCATCGCCGCCACCGGGTCCGGGTAGTCGAAGCCGCTCCCCTTCATGCACTGCGACCACCGGGCGAACGCGGCCCGCGTGCGCGTGTCCTGCTGGGACTCGCTCAGCGTGCGGAACTTGAGGGTGACGGCCGTCTGCGGGTCGCCGATCTGCCCGTCCACAGCACCGGTGAGCCGCTGGTTGGCCTCGCCGAAGCAGCCGTGGTCGGGCACCTTCCGGCCGTTGACGAGCTGGCCTCCCGGGCCGAACCGCTGCTTCGGGTCCGAGGAGCCGGTCTGCGCGATCGTCTCCTCCCGTGACTTCGGTGCCGGGGCCGACCGGGGCTGCATCTTCTCGGCGGGGACGCCGCCCTCCGGGTGGTAGCCCCAGGTCGCCATCGTCGCGGCGTTCTGCGGGCCGTAGCGGCCGTCGATCCGGGTGGTGGGAGCGTCGCTGCCGCGCAGTTCCCTGGGCGACGCGGGGAAGGCGAAGGTGAATCCGAGCCGGGTCATGCAGGCGGTGACCAGCTTGGCCTGCGCCTGTTCGACCTGGGTCTGCTGCTCGTAATTGAGCAGGTAGCCGTCGAGGGGCAGCGGCCTGTCGTTGGCCGAGTCGAGCGCAGGTACGGCGGAGACCGAGGGAACGGGGTCCGTGCGCGACGGGGAGGCGGTGCCGGGCTTCGGCTCCGCACCCGCGCTCGCGCAACCGGCCAGCAGGAGCGGCAGGGCGATCAGCAGGGCGGTGCGGCGCGGGCGTCGTGACACGGGTGGGATCTCTCTCTCGCGAGGAGGACTCGGTGGATCGGCGGCCGCGGTGGTCCTCGGCCGGTGGGGACGGCCGGGGACCACCGCGGGAGTCACCCGGGCCCGGACACGGACCCGGGCGGGCTCGGACGGACCCGGACAGGCCCGGACGGGCTCAGTGGAAGGCGCCCGAGGCGTTGTTGTTCTTCAGCGCGCTGTTGAGGTCCACGGTCTTCCAGGCCGGGATGGTCTGGCAGGCGTACCTGCAGTCGTACCAGCTGTTGTAGTAGACGACGAAGTTGCCGCCGTACCAGCTGTCCACGGCCGCGGCGTGGTTCTTCACCGTGTTGCCGACACCGTTGCTGCCGTTGAGGCCGGGCTGGAACCAGTAGGCCCCGTAGTCGTGGATGTCACCGCCCTGCTGGAAGTAGGCGCCGTAACCGTAGGCGCTGGAGTTGTAGTAGAGGCAGACGGCGTGGGTCTCGCCACTGCAGTCGTAGTTGATCGCCGAGGCGGTGTCCGCCGTGGCCAGGCCGGTCGTGGCAACGGCGGCGGCCACGCCGGCCGCGGCGAGGAGCTTCCTGAAGCGCATCTCGTTCCTCCTTACGACGCCGGCACCTCCGGCGTTCGCTCCGAGCGGTCCCGTCGGTGGTCTCCGGGCGGTTGCGGCCCCATCTTGGGGACGGCCCGTATCGCCCCGGTAGCGCCGTCGTAGCGCGGACGCACCGTGGGTGCCGGGACGACACCGCCGGGGACGGGGACCGGGGACTCCGTCGACCGGCGGCTCCGCCGCGTGGGCGCGGGCGGCCCCGGACCGCGAAGGAACCGGCGGACCGAGGACGTTCGGCGGCCTCCGCCGCCACGGCGTCGACGTCCCGTCACCGGTGCGGCCACCGTTCGCCCGCGCCGGACCACGACCGGATCGCCGCCGGACGGGGTCCACGAGGGGGTCTGACGCCCCGACGGGGTCTCCTGACCTCGGCCCGTCAGGGTTGAGGCCGGGGTGTCGGGACGGTCGGCGCGTGAAGCCGGCCTCGTCGCCGAGTGGGCCCGGGGAGCAGCGCCGGGATTGCTCCCGGTCCGTTTCCCCGGACCTCTCGACGCCGACAGATCACCGCCCGCATCGCCCGCCGCGGCACCGAGTCCTCGACCCGCCCCGGCCGGCACCGCCGGGTCGTCGAGCGCACCGTCGCCCGGCTCGGCGGCTTCCTCAGGCTCCACCGCCGCCACGAGCGTAAGGGCGCCACTTCGCGGCCTTCGCCACCATCGCCGCCGACCTCATCCGCCGCCGCAGACCCGCCACATGAGATGACTTCTTTACACGCCACCGCCCGCCCGGGACGATCAACCGGACGAGTCAGGGGGGACCGTGCACACAGCCAAGGATCCGAAGCTCCACATCGTGCTCGGCCCGGTCTTCCTCCTGGCCGCCGTCCTCATGGGCGGCTCGGGCATCGCGGCCCACGTCGAGTACGCCGGAGCCCCGCACGTCCGGGCGACCGTCCTGGTGGCCGCCTACGACCGCACGGCCCGCGGCACCACGGCCCGCGTCATCACCGTCGCCGTCCCGGACCCCGTCCCCCTCGACGACCTCGGCTCCGCCCCCGACGACCTCGTCCCGGGCGACACCGTCACCGTCCTCAGCCGCCCCGGCCACGCACTGCTCCCGAGCCAGCTCGGCTGGTCCCGGCTGCTCGTCCCCGCCGTCATCGCACTGATGGGCCTCGTCAGCACCGCCCTCGGCATCGACGCCTTCCGCAACGGACCCCCGCCCGCCCCCGGCGACCCCGAGGCCTGGGACTGACCACGCGCCGCAGAACGCTGCACCGTCGAGGACGACGGCCGAGGACCACCGGCGCGGACGGCCGACGCGGACCGGGCTGTCGGCAGTGGGGGCGCCGACAGTCGCGGGTCCGGGACGTCAGCCGGCCAGCGCCCGGGCGGCCGCCCGGACCTGGGTCTCCAGGGCCGCCCTGGCGGCAGCCATGGCCGGGGCGTTGGCCTTGATCGCCTGCTCCTGGTAGGCGTAGTCGACCGCGTACCAGACGCCGACCACGTTGTACTCCGCCCGGCAGGCCGCGTCCGCGGTCGCCACCCGCACCTCGCGCTCGGTGGGCAGCGCGGTCTTCCGCCACTCCGGGTCGCCGACCGCCGCCAGCGGGTCCGGGTAGTCGTACCCGCTGCCCTTCATGCACTGCGACCACCGGGCGAACACCGCCCGTGTCCGGGCGTCCTCCTGAGAGTTCTTCAGGGTCGAGAACTTGATGTCGTCGGCGGTCTGCGCGTCGCCCACCCGGCCGTTGACGGCCCCGGTCAACTGCTTCACCGACTCCCCGACGCAGCCGTGCTCCGGCACCGTCTGCCCGTTCACCACCTGCCCGCCGGGACCGAGCCGCTGCTTGGGGTCGGACACGCCGCGCTCGGCGGCGGCCATCTCCGGCGTGGTCGTCCAGCCGCCGCCCGGTACGTCGGGGGTGGCGCGGATCCCGCCCTCCGGGTGGTACCCCCACTTCGCCATCAACGCGGCGCTCTGGTGCCCGTAGCGCCCGTCCACCCGGCTGGCGGGGGCGTCGCTGTCGCGCTGCTGGTCGGCCGAGCCGGGAGGCTTGTACGTGAACCCGAACCGCTTCATGCAGCGGGACACCAGCTCCTGCTGCGCCTTGGCGACCTCGGACGCCTGCTGCGGGTTCAGCAGGTAGGCGTCCAGCGGCAGGGGCTTGTCGTTCGCCGACGCGAGGGTCGGTGTCGCGGAGACCGGCGGCGGCGTCACCGGCGCGGTCGGCGGTCCGTCCACGCCGGGGTTCGAGGCTGCGGCGCTCGCGCAGCCGGCCAGGAACAGCGGCAGGGCGATCAGGAGAGCGGCGGGGCGGCGACGCCGGCGACTGGACACGGGAGCGAAGGCCTTCCTGGTCGGCGGGGCTGGCTGGGCGGGCGGTGAGCCGCGCCGGTCCCCGGGCGGGGGGGCCGCGGCCGGGGGCGG